>DAMAFT010000025.1:0-14907 GCA_031995805.1 Massilia sp. | reverse complement strand
TCGCCGGCCTGACCAGCAGCCAGATCGGCGCCCTGAGCAGCGTGCAGATCGCCGCTATCGAGACGGCCGACCTGAAGGCCATCGCGACCAGGCAGGTCGTGGGCCTGACCTCGACCCAGATCGCGGCCCTGACCAGCGTGCAGGTTGGCGTGCTGACGACGGCCCAGATCGCGGCACTGACGACCGACCAGGTTGCCGATGGCCTGACCACGGCGCAGATCGCGGGCCTGACCACGGCCCAGGTCGTCGGCCTGACCAGCACGCAGATCGGCGCGCTGAACAGCGCCCAGGTCGTCGCCATCGAAACCGCCGACGTGAGGGCGCTGACGACCAGGCAGATCGCGAGCCTGAACTCGGCCCAGGTCGCCGTGCTGACCAGCAGCCAGATTGGCGCACTGACCACGGCCCAGGTCGCGGCCCTGGCCACCAGCCAGATCGCCGACGGCTTGACCACGGCCCAGGTCGTGGCGTTGGCCACGGACCAGATCGGCAGCCTGACGACGGTGCAGATCGGGGCGCTCAACAGCAGCCAGATCGGCGCCATCGAGACGGTGGACCTGGCCGCGTTGAAGACCAACCAGGTCGCTGCCCTGAGCAGTGTGCAGGTAGGTAACCTGAACACGGCCCAGATCGTCGCCCTGACCACGGCCCAGGTTTCCAGCCTGACCACGGCCCAGGTTGTCGCACTGAGCAGCAGCCAGGTGACCGCGCTGGAAACGGTGGACCTGACCGCGCTGAAGACGAACCAGATCGCCGCGCTGACCTCCGACCAGCTGGGTGGCCTGACGTCGCTGCAGATTGCCGCGCTGACCACCCTGCAGGTGAGCAGCCTGACGACGGCCCAGATCGGTGCGCTGACCACCGCGCAGATCGTGGCGATCGAGACGACCGACCTGGCGGCGCTGAAGACCAGCCAGATCGCGGGTCTGACGACCGAGCAGATCGCCGCGCTGACCACGACGCAGATCGCCGGCGGCTTGACGACGGCCCAGGTGCATGCGCTGACGATGGAGCAGGCCGATGCCTTCAGCACCACGCAGATCGGCGCGATGACGACGGCCCAGGTCAACGAGTTGCCGTTCGGCAGCCCGCTGGTGCTCGATCTGAATGGCGACGGCGTGCATACGCGCAGCCTGCAGGCAGGCGTGCAGTTCGACCTGTTCGGCACCGGCCAGAAGGTGCAGACCGGCTGGGTCGATGCGAACGACGGCCTGCTGGCCCTGGATCGCAACGGTAACGGCACGATCGACAGCGGTAGCGAACTGTTCGGCACCTCGACGGTCCTCGCCAACGGCCAGAAGGCGGCCGACGGCTACCTGGCCCTGAAGGAGCTCGATACCAACGGCGACGGTGTCATCGACGCCAAGGATGCCGCCTTCGGCCAGCTGCGTGTCTGGGTGGACGGCAACGGCGACGGCATCAGCCAGACCGGCGAGCTGCATACCCTGGCCTCGCTCGACATCGCCAGCATCAAGGCCGATGCCGACAAGACCTCGGTCAAGGATGCGGGCAACTGGATCGGACGGGAATCGAGCTTCACCCGTACCGATGGCAGCACCGCGGCCAGCGCCGACGTCTGGTTCGCCGCGCAGAAGCCGGCCGTTACCGCGGCTCCGGCGGAAACGCTGCGCGGACGCGTGGGTGGCCTGGTCCAGGCGATGGCGGCCTTCAATGCCGGCACGACCGGCACGACGGTCGATACCCCGTCCCTGCCTGACCTGTCGGGCGGCGTGTCCGGCACCGGCATGATGGCGGCAGTCGGCAGCATGGTCGATGTGATGAAGCAGTTCGACGCCAATGGCGCCAAGCTGCCGGTCGCAGGCGCCACGCTGGCTTCGACGGCCGAGTCGCTGGCCAAGTCGGTCGTCCAGCCGAACAACACCGGCTTCCTGACGACCAACACCGGCAACAAGTAATACCGGGCCGGCAGCGGCCGCTCTCTGAGCAAGAAGGCAAGACCGTTATCGGTCTTGCCTTTTTTTGCATCAAAATTGCGACAAGCGATGAACAAAGGCCGAAAGACCGTGCTGTTCGGCAACACCTTTGAGCGCCGACAATGTACTCTCTCGGTTTGCCGCGCATCGCTTCTATTAGTCATTTGAATGGTCGACAAATTTCCACATACAACTTTGCAATGCCTGACTGCCATCGCGCAGCATCATGGCGTGCAAGTCAATCCCGAGCGCCTGATCCATGATTACGCGTTGGGTGCCGAAGAGCCGTCGTCGGCGATGCTGCTGCGCATGGCATCCGGCATCGGCCTGAAGGCCAGGGCGAAGCATCTTTCCATCGATGGCCTGCTCGGCCAGAAGGGCGTGTTCCCGCTGATGGCCCGCATGAAGGATGGCGGCAGCGTGATCGTGGTCGGCATCAGTCCCGCAGGCGATACCCTGGCCGTGCTGGATCCGCTGGCGAACCTGAGCGCCGTCACGATGCTCGACCGGGCAGTCTTCGGCGCGCGCTGGAGCGGCGAGGTGGTGTTCCTCAAGCGCGTGCATGCGGCTGGCGACGCACGCCAGCCGTTCGGCCTGCGCTGGTTCCTGCCCGAGATCCTGCAGCAGAAAAAAGTCTTCCGCGACATTGCCATCGCCGCGCTGGCGATGCACCTGCTGGCCCTGGCCTCGCCGATCTTCTTCCAGTTGGTGCTCGACAAGGTCCTGGTCCACCACAGCCTGTCCACGCTATGGGTGCTGGCCGTCGGCATCGGCATCGCCCTGGTGTTCGAGGCGGTTTTCGGCTACATGCGCCAGCTCTTGACGTTGTGGGGCAGTAACAAGATCGACATGCGCCTGAGCCGGCGCGCGTTCGGCCACCTGCTGTCGCTGCCGATCGACTTCTTCGAAACCACCTCGGCCGGCGTCATCGTACGCCATATGCAGCAACTCGAACGCATCCGCCACTTCCTGACGGGCCGCATGTTCTTCACGGCGCTGGATGCGACGGCGTTGTTCATCTTCCTGCCGATCCTGTTCAGTTATTCGGCCAAGCTGGCCCTGGTCGTCCTGCTGTTCACGTTCCTGATCGCCGGCGTCGTTGCCGCGATGGTGCCGACGTTCCAGCGTCGCCTGAACAAGTTGTACGCGGCAGAGGGCGCGCGCCAGGCGCTGCTGGTCGAGACGATCCATGGCATGCGCACCGTCAAGGCGCTGGCCATCGAGCCGATGCAGCGGCGCGGCTGGGACCAGCGTACGGCCCTGTCGATGAACATGCAGTTCAGCGTCGGCCAGATCTCGATCACCGGCAATGCCATCACCGATTTCCTCGGCAAGCTGCTGCCGGTGATGATCATCGTGCTGGGCGCCCAGGACGTGTTCGACCAGACCATGACGGTCGGTGCCCTGATCGCCTTCCAGATGCTGGCCAGCCGGGTGACCAGTCCCCTGATCGCGATCGTCGGGCTGGTCAACGAATACCAGGAAACCGCGCTGTCGGTACGCATGCTTGGCGAAGTGATGAACCGCGCGCCGGAAGGACGCGGCGGCCCCGGCGGCCTGCGGCCGGAATTGCGCGGCAATATCACGTTCGACAACGTCGTGTTCCGCTACCCGGGTGCCACCAACAATGCGCTCGACCGCGCCACCTTCGGCATCCGCGAAGGTACCGTCGTCGGGATCGTCGGCCGCAGCGGTTCCGGCAAGACCACGATCACCAAGGTGATCCATGGCCTGTACAACATCCAGGAGGGTATCGTGCGCTTCGACGGCGTCGATGCCCGCGAGATCGACCTGCCTCACCTGCGGCGCCAGGTCGGCGTGGTGTTGCAGGAGAACTTCCTGTTCCACGGCAGTGTGCGCGACAACATCTGCGCCACCGTGCCGGAAGCCACGTTCGAGGAAATCGTCGCAGCGGCGCAGGCCGCCGGCGCCGACGAATTCATCGAGCGCCTGCCACAGGGCTACGACACCATCCTGGAAGAGAATGCCTCGAACCTGTCCGGCGGCCAGAAACAGCGCCTGTCGATCGCACGCGCGCTGGTGGCCAAACCGCGCATCCTCGTCCTCGACGAGGCCGCCAGCGCGCTCGACCCGGAAAGCGAAGCCATCTTCATTCGCAACCTGTCGCGCATCGCCGTGGGACGGACCGTCATCATGGTCTCGCACCGCCTGTCCACGCTGGTCAATGCGGACACCATCCTGGTCATGCAACGCGGCCAGCTGATGGATGCCGGCCGGCATGACGAACTGTTGTCACGTTGCTCTACTTACAGCCAATTATGGAACCAGCAAACCAGCCACCTGTGAAAGTGGCCAAGCGCGACGACGATCCGACAGAAGTCGAATTCCTGCCGGACGCCGACGAGATCGAACGCCGTCCGGGGCCGCCGTATGCCCGCATTACCGTCCATGCACTGGCCGGCATGATGGCCTGTTTTCTGGCATGGGCCAGCTTCGCCCAGGTCGACGAGGTCGTGAAGGCGCAGGGACGCCTGACCACGCCGTCCGCGAACATCGTCGTGCAGCCGATCGAGACCTCGATCATCCGCTCGATCGACGTGCGCATCGGCCAGGTGGTCAGGAAGGGTGAACGCCTGGCCACGCTCGACCCGACCGATGCCGACGCCGACCAGGCCCAGTTGCGCCTGAAGTTCGACAGCCTCGACACCCAGGTCAAGCGCCTGGAGGCGGAGCTGGCGGGCAAGCGGGCGCTGGTGGAGGGGGGCAACGCCACGGCCGACACGCTGCTGCAGGACAAGCTGGCCGGCGAGCGTCGCGCCAACTTCGAAGCGCAAATGGCGCGCCTGGACCAGAACATCGCCCGTTCGCGCGCCGCGCTCGAGACCAACCTGCGCGACCAGCAGGCGCTGGGCGAGCGCACCAAGTCGCTGCGCGAGGTCGAGTCGATGCAGGAAAGCCTGGTGGCGCAGAAGTTCGGCGCCAAGGCCAGCCTGCTGGATGCGCGCAACAAGCGCATGGAAGTCGAGCGTGACTATATCCTGAGCAAGAACCAGGAACCGGAGGTCCGGCGCGAACTGGCCGGCCTGGAGGCCGAGAAGCGCGCCTTCGTCAACGGCTGGCGCCAGAAGATCATCGAGGACATGCTGGCCCTGACGCGCGACCGCGACGCCACCGCCGAGCAGCTCAAGAAGGGCACGCTGCGCCACAACATGGTGGTGCTGACCGCGCCGGTGGACGCCATGGTGCAGGACATCGCCAAACTGTCGCAGGGTTCGGTGGCGCAGGCGGCCGAGCGCATGTTCACGCTGGTGCCGATCGGCGCCGCGCTCGATGCCGAGGTACAGATCGACTCGCTCGACGTCGGCCACGTCAAGTCCGGCGACGAGGTACGCGTCAAGCTCGATGCGTTCCCGTTCCAGAAGCACGGCACGCTGGATGCGCGCGTGCGCACGCTCAGCGAGGATGCGTTCAAGCGCGAGACGCGCAATCCGGAAACCGGCACGGACGCCTACTATGTCAGCCGCATCGACCTGGGCAAGCCGGCATTGAAGAACATGGATCCGCATGCGCGCCTGCTGCCGGGGATGACCTTGACCGCCGAGATCGTGGTCGGCAAGCGCACGGTGCTGTCCTATCTGCTGTGGCCCCTGACCAAGGGACTGGACGAGGCGATCCGCGAGCCCTGATAGAATGCCGCGCCGAGCAACCGATATCGAAGAGGAGTGTCATATGCGTACCGTACTGCTGGGCGCCGGGGGAACCGGGACGTCCTTCGCCATCGCCAGCCGCCTGCGCGCGCACTGGGGTACGGCGATTCGCCTGATCGTCACCGACATCAACGAGGCGCACCTGGTGACCTCCTCGTTGCTGGCCGATGCCTGCCTGCGGGTGCCCTACGCCAGCGATCCCGCCTTCCCGGCGCTCCTGGCCGACATCATCGAGCGCGAGGGCGTGCAGACGTACATCCCGATCCTGAACGACGAGCTGGTGCTGGCGGCGCGCCTGCAGGCGGAGCCGCGCTTCGCCCACGTGGATTTCTGGAGTTCGCCGCTGCACGCGCAATGCACCGACAAGGTGTTCGCCGACGGCTGGCTGGCTGGCATCGGCGTGCGTACCCCGGCCACGATCGGCGCGCAAGAACTGGCGCACGGCGACGGTCCCTGGTTCGCCAAGCCGCGCAACGGGTTCGGCAGCCGCGGCGCCGGCGTCGTCGACGGCGCCGCATGGCGTCGCCTGGGCGAGGCCGAACGCACGGCGCTGATCGTGCAGGAACTGTGCGCCACGCCCGAGGTGACCGTCGACAGCTTCCACGATGCGGCGACCGGCGCCACCCATGCCTACTGTCGCGAGCGGATCGAGACCAAGGCGGGGGTGTGCACCAAGGCGCGCCTGTTCCGGGATGCCGAGCTCGAGGGCTTCGCCGCCATCATCGGCGCAGCGCTGGGGCAACGCGGCGCCCTGTGCTTCCAGGCGATGCGCGGGCGCGACGGCTGGGCCGTCACCGACCTGAACCTGCGCGCCGGCGCCGGTACCGCGCTGAGCTGCGCGGCCGGCTTCGACGTGCTGGCGGCTGCCTATGCCTGCCGCGTGGGCGAGGACTATGCCCGCTTCCTGGCCCCGCTGGAGCCGGGGCGTGACGTGTACGTGACACGCCAGTACGCCGAATTCGTGATGTCATGACGACCGTCGCCTTCGACCTCGACGGTACCCTGGTCACGGCCGGGCCGCGCCAGGCGTGGCTGCTGCGCGCGGCGGCGCGCGTGCACGGCGTCGACCTCGATGTCGACGCGGCCTGGGAGGCCAAGCGCGAAGGCGCCTCGAACCTCGCCTGCCTCGCCGCGCGCGGCATCGACGCCGCCACCGCGCGACGCATCAACGCGCTGTGGCTGGCCCAGGTGGAAACTCCGTACTGGCTGCTGATGGATACGCTGTTGCCGGGCGTGGCGGCGACGCTGGAGGACCTGGCGCGGCGCGAGACGCGCTGCGTGCTGGTGACGGCGCGCGCGAATCCCTTCCTGATGCGCCAGCAGACCGCCAGGCTGGGACTGGCGTGTCATTTCGCCGAGATACATTGCGTGGCGCCCGCGCGGGCGCGGCAGGAAAAGGCCGCGGTGTTGCGGCGCATCGGCGCCGCGTATTTCATCGGTGACGCCGAATCCGACGCCGACGCCGCGCGCGACGCGGGCGTGCCGTTCGCCGGCGTCACGACCGGCCAGCGCTCGGCGGGCTACCTCGTGCGCCATGGCGTGCGGCACGTGTACGGCGGCCTCGCCGCGGCGGTCGACGCGGGCCGCGCCGGCCTGCTGGGCTGACGCGGCCCCGGACGGCTTACTCCTTCAGGGCGCGCGCGTACGCCTGGTAGCGGTCGTAGGCGGGCTGCATCTGGGCGAACACGCCGCGCAGCGATTCGTACGCGCCCTGCACCTGTGCCTGCGCGGCCAGCAGTTCCTCGTCCGTGATGGCGCCGGTCGCATGGCTGGCCGGCAGCAGGTCGATGTAGTCGGAGAAGCAGTAGCCGAAGTTGGGGTTGGCGTTCGGATTCGAGTTCGACTGCAGCGTCGGGTCGCGCCGGAAGTAGCTGAGTTCCTCGTCGATGTAGAACGCGGAACCGCCGGAGGCCAGGTTGATATACGCGGACAGGTCGGCCAGGCCGAGCGTGCAATCGTGCCCGCCGACGGTGAACAGGCGATGCGGGCCGATCTCCCACAGCTTGCTGCGACGGAACATGATCGACGTGAATTCGCCGATGAAATTGCGCATGCGCAGCGTAATATCGCGCTGCATGTCGCGTCCGCTCATGCTGCCGCTGGCCTCGAACGGCCTGCGTGTTTCCACCCGCAGGTTGTGCGCATCGATCACCTGCGTGGCCGAGAACACCAGCTGGACGTCGGGGTGCTGCTGCGTGATCGCCACCATCCGTTCCACGCAGAATGGATGCAGGATGTCGTCGTCGAACAGGGGTTTGATCAGTTCGCCCTTGGCGCTGAAGAAGGCGCTTACCACGTTCTCTTCGCGGATCACGCTGTTGCGCTGGTAGATGACGTCGGGGAAGCGTAGGCAGATCTCACGGATTGCCTCGGTCGGGCAATTGTCGCTGACCATGATCTCGGTGTTCGGGTAGCTCTGGCCGATCGCCGAGCGCAGGCATTGCTCGAAATGCTCGGGTTTGTACGACGGGATGATGATGCTGACTTTGGGTAGTGGCATGGCTGGATCGGTGGGCACGTCACGGACGCGCCGGTTGGTCGGTGGAATCCCGTACGGCAGCGCCTGGCGGCGCGCCGCCAGGGCTACAGTGAAGCGGCCACGCGGCGCACCGCATGCGCTGTCGCGATGGCCTGCTCGGGCGTCATCGTCGGCCCCATCGGCAGGCTGAGGACCTCGCGATGGATCGCCTCGGCCAGCGGAAAGCTGCCTTCGGCATGGCCGAGGTCGGCATACGCCGGTTGCAGGTGCGGCGCGATGGGGTAGTGCACCAGCGTGCCGATGCCGGCGTCGGCCAGGCCCCTGGCCAGGTCGTCGCGGCGCGGATGGCGCACCACGTACAAATGCCACACGGCCTCGGTCCAGTCAGGGACGCGCGGCAGGACCAGGCCGGGAATGCCGGCCAGGTGCGTATCGTACAGCGCCGCGAGCGCGCGGCGGTGGGCGTTCTGCGCGTCCAGCGCGGGCAGCTTGGCCGACAGGATCGCGGCCTGCAGCTCGTCCAGGCGCGAATTGAAGCCGATGACGTCGTTGTGGTATTTCTTTTGCGAACCGTAGTTGCGCAGGGTACGCAGGCGCTGCGCCAGGGCATCGTCGTCCGTCGTGATCGCCCCGCCGTCGCCGAGCGCGCCGAGGTTCTTGCCCGGATAAAAGCTGAACGCCGCCGCGTGGCCCAGCGCGCCGGCGCGGCGCCCCTTGTAGCGCGCGCCGTGGGCCTGGGCGCCATCCTCGACGACCTTCAGGCCGTGGCGGTGCGCGATCTCCATCAACGGATCCATGTCGGCGCACTGGCCGTACAAATGCACCGGGACGATGGCGCGGGTGCGCGGCGTGATGGCGGCTTCGACGCGCGCGGGATCGAGGTTGAACGTGCCTTCCACGGGCTCGACCGGCACCGGCGTGGCGCCGCAGTGCGACGCTGCCAGCCAGGTGGCGATATACGTGTTGCTGGGCACGATGACCTCGTCACCCGGACCGATGCCCCATGCCTTGAGCACGAGGAAGATGGCGTCGAGGCCGTTGGCCACGCCGATCGCGTGGCGCGTGCCGCAATAGGCGGCGTAGGCCTGCTCGAACGCGTCCACTTCCTTGCCCAGCACGTACCAGCCCGACTGCAGCACGCGGCGCATGGCCTGTTCGATGTCGTCCTGCTGGACGAGGTTGATGGCCTTGAGGTCGAGGAAAGGAATGGTCATGCTTGCTCCATCGGTGGCAGGCCGTCGCCGGCGCCGAAGCGGCGCTTGGCAGCGACGAACTCGTCGTAGTCGCGGATGTAGTCGTCCGCTTCGTAGTAGTCGGACGCGAACACCATCATCACGGCATCGCTGGAATACTTGTACTGGATGCCCCAGGTCATGGGCGGCAGGTACAGGCCCTGGTCCGGCGCTTCCAGGCGGACTTCGCAGCGCGATTCCACGTCGTCGACGACGACCGCGCAGCTGCCCTTCACGCACACGAGGAACTGGTGGCACCGATAGTGCGCGTGTTCGCCGCGGATCTTGTCGTTAGGCACGTTCATCACGAGGAAGTAACGCTTGGGGACGAACGGGATCTCGCGCGTGAATTCGCCGACCGACAGGTCGCCGCGCGGGTCGCGCACATACTTGAAGCGGTGCAGCGTCACGTCGCCCACACCCAGGCGCACGGTCGATGGCGTGTTCGGGAACGTGGCGAGGGTGTGCCAGTCGCGTTGCGGGGCGCGATCGGCCTGTTGCACGAAGTTCACCACCCGCGCCGGTGCGCCGGCCACGATGGCGTACGGCGGCACGTTCTGTGCGACGACGGCGCCGGCAACGACTTCGGCTCCCTGGCCGATCCTGACGCCGCGGCAGATCAGGGCGCCGGCGCCGACCTTGGCGCCTGCGCCGATCACGACATCGGTGCCTGCCGTGCCGGCGGCAGGGGCCTCGATCGTCACCCCGGGGCCGATCTCGACGTCGTCGTGCAGGCGCACGCCGGGCCAGACCTGCGTGAAACCGAGCACGCGGCAACGCGCGCCGACCTCCGCGCCGGCATAGACGACGACGAAGTCGCCGAGGTGTGCGCCGGCGGCCACGCCGGCCCCGTCGTGCACGTGGGCGGTCGATGAACGGGACATGGGGTTCTCCTGCATGGTGGGATTGTTCATGGCAAGTCGGTCAGGCGGCGATCGCGCGGACCAGGTACTGGTAGGGCAGGGCGTCCTGGACGGCCAGTTGCGGATCCGCGCCGGCGGCGCGCGCCAGGGCGGCGATCGCATCGAGGGCCGCGGGCGGCGCGGTCCGTGCGTTTACGGTGCGCATCTCGATGATGCCGAAACCGCATCCTTGCAGCAGGGCCACCAGCGCGGCGCGGGTCAGCTGGTGCCGGCTGCCCGGCTCGGGCAAGCCGTGGTGCGCGTAATCCAGTTGGCCGGAGGCCAGCATGAGCTGCAGGGGCCAGTACTGTGCATTGTTGACGCACAGGACGAGTTCGACGGCGCCGAGCGACCTGCGGCGCAGGGTCCGCAGGAAGGCGGCGGGAGCGTCGAGGCGCTCCAGGGTCTCGGGGAAGATCCAGCACTGTGCCGGCGCCAGTTGCTGCCACGTGCCGGCGTCGAGCCGTTCCGGGTCGAGCGCGAGGAAGCGGGTACTCCAGCCGGTGCCGGCAGCGGCGTGTCCGATCCCGGTGTAATGCCCGCGCGGCGTGCCCGCTCGCCAGGCCTGGGCGAGGGTGTCGCCGCCGACTTCCACCACGCTGTGCATGCCCGGACGCATCATGGCGAGCATGCCGCTGTGCTGTACGCCGAGCTGGCCCGGGGCCGGCACCGCGCGATCACGCACCGGCCGCGCATCGTCGGCGATCGCCACGCCGGCGGGACGCTTGCGCACCGTTTCCAGCAGGTCTTCGTAGTCGCGCACGAAGCGCGGCGTGTCGAACAGCGGGCTGGTGTCGCGGTTGGCTGCCAGGCGCGCGCGCAGCGCGTCCAGGCGCTCCCGGTCGTGGCCCAGCGCGACCGCCAGTTCCTCGTAGTCGGCCAGCGAATGCGTCACCAGCTCGGGCAGGCCGACCGCATGCAGCAGGCTGCCAGCCATGCGCGCACAGAAGGTCTGGCCGGCCCAGGTCAGTACCGGCAGCCCCGCCCACAGGGCATCGCTCGCGGTGGTGCCGCCATTGAAGGGATTGGTGTCCAGGAACAGGTCGGCCAGGCCGAAGCGGGCCAGGTAGTCGGCTGGCGCCACGCGCGCGGCGAACAGCAGGCGCGTGCCATCGATGCCGTGCGCCGCCGCCTCGCGCACGAGATTGGCGCGCGTGGCTTCGGAATCGGCCACGATCCACAGCACGCTGTCCGGCACGCGCGCCAGGATGCGCATCCAGGCGCCGAACATGTCGGGCGCGATCTTGAAGCTGCTGTTGAAGGAGCAGAACACCACCTTGTCGTCCGGCAGACCGTTGGCCGCGCGCGTGGGCGCGGCGCCGATCGCGCGCTGGCGGTCGTTGATCTGGAACGTGTGCGGCATGCGCAGCGGCGTCTCGGTGAAGTGCTGTTCCAGTTCGGGCGGCAGGACGAAGGCGTCGGCCACCACGTAGTCGACGCCGGGGATCGCCGTCGGGCCCGGGAAGCCGAGCCAGGTCAGCTGCACCGGGGCCGGGCGCCAGCCCAGGATGTCGACGCGCGAACCGAGCGTCAGGCCATGCAGGTCGACCAGCACGTCGATCTCGTGCACGCGGATGGTGCGCGCCGCTTCCTCGTCCGTCATGTGGTCGATGCGGATGTAGTGGTCCATGGCGCCGACCACGCGCGCGCGCAGCGGGGAGTTGTCCTCGCGGGTCCAGGAAAACGCGTACACCTCGACGCGCTCGCGGTCGTGCAGTTCGTACAGTTCGGCCGTCAGGATCGATACCGCGTGCGAGCACAGGTCGGAGGACAGGTAGCCCACGCGCAGGCGCTTGTGCGCATAGCCATCGGGCGGGGCCAGCGCGATGTCGCCGTCGCGGACACGTTCGTCGATGAAATGGCGCGAGGCGGCCAGTTGGGCCGCCGGATTGCGCGAGGCCGCCAGCATGGCCAGCGCGGAGGTATGGCGCTGCAATTGCTCGACCGTCACCTGGCCGACCGGTTGATAGAGCGGCCACAGGCAGAGTTTCTGGCGCAGGTGGACCCAGTGCGTGATCACTTTCGGCTGGGCCGGATCGAGTTCGAGGCTGCGCGTGAGGTAATCCAGCGCTTCCGGCAAGAGCTTGCGCGTCTCGCACAAGCGGCCCAGGTTGTTCAGCGCCAGCACGTGCAGGGTAGGCCGTGCCGGAAGGTCCTGCACCTCGGACAGGATCGCCTTCCAGGCGGCCAGCGCATCGTCCGGACGGCCCATGCGTTCGTACTGCGTGCCGAGATTCAGGCGGGCTTCGACGAAGCCCGGATTCAACGCGATCGCCGCCAGGTAGGTGCGGACCGCGGCGTCGTGCTCGCCGAGGGCGCCAAGCACCACGCCCAGGTTGAAGTGCACGGCATAGGCGAGCGGCGAGCGGGTGTGCGCCAGCCACGTTTCGTACAATCGCACCGCCTCGGCACCGGCGCCGAGATCGCTCAGCTGCTGCGCCGCCTGGAACAACTCACCCAGCGCCAGCCGGCCACGTTCGGCCTGGCGGAACAATGCATCGTGGGAGGTTGAAAGACTCATCCTGGGGTCGTCTCGCGGTTTGATTTCAGGGAAGCGTAATCATACTCTGTCGAGATTGATCTAGCGAAGTATTATGCCTTGTAGACAAGCAATTTCCCCTTGTAATAGAGGCTGGCGTCGCGGGGGGGACACAGGGTGGTTTGTTGTTTGGCATGATTCGCCTATGCTATTCTTGCCCGGTTTTTTATCCTTCCGAACCAGGACGTTTTCGATATACCACGGCAATGAGGAGCAAGTGACAATGAGCGACGCCAATACGCTGGCCACGTGGAACGTGATTCGCGCGATGCAGGAGATCGAGGCCCACCCCGAATGGAGCGTCGAGCAGCAGGCGAACCTGTACCTCGATTGGCTGGCGGCCGGACCGCATGGCGACGCCTACGCCGCCCATTACAACCTGGGGGCGCTGTACCAGAACGCCGGCCAGCGCGACAAGGCGCAGGAACACTATCGCGCGGTATTGCGCCTCGTCGACCTGCCCGCGGCGCGCTTCAACCTGGGCTTGCTGATGGAGCAGGATGGCCGGTCGCACGAGGCGCTGGACGAGTGGCAGTCCCTGCTGCCCGCACCGGATGCGGTGCCCGACCAGACCGGCTGGCAGGCGCTGGCCGCCTCGATCGCCGTGGCACGGCGCCTGGGACGCCAGACGCAGTTGGCGCGCCTGCTGGCGCTGAGCCTGGCGTTGCAGCCGGAACAGCCGCAGGTGCGCGCCGAACTGGCCGAGTTGTCCGGGGACGCTGTCGCACCGGACCGCGCCGGTGCCGACGACGCGGTTATCTACGTGGTCTCGGTCTGCTTCAACGAAGCCCGGATCCTGCCGTTCTTCCTGGATTACTACATCAAGTTCGTGGGGGCGAAGAAGGTCTTCCTGCACGACGGCGGCAGCAACGACGGCACCGCCGAGATCGCGGCGCGCTATCCGGAAGTGGAACTGATCGTCAATGCCACCGACAAGGTCGACGACCGCGAACTGATGGCGATCCGCAACGAGGCGTGGAAGCGCTACCGCAACGAATGCGATTGGGTGATCGTCGCCGATACCGATGAGTTCCTGTACCATCCGCAACTGCGCGCCAAGCTCGCCGAATGCAAGCGCGACGGCGTGACCTTGCCGATGGTCGAGGGTTTCGACATGCGCGCCAAAGCTTATCCGCGCCACGACTCGGGCCGTTACCTGCAGGACCTCGTCCACACCGGAAAGCCGAGTCCCCAGTATTGCAACAAGAACCTGATCTTCGATCCCAGCATCGACATCAATTATGTCATGGGTTGCCATACCTGCATGCCCACGGGACCGGTCACGCGCAGCGCCACGTTCGTTTTCAAGAACCTGCATTACTCCATGCTGTCGCATGAGACGATGGTGGAGAAATCGAACCGTACCAATGCGCGCCTGAGCGACTTCAACAAGCAGGTCAACGCCGGGTTCCACTATCAGCTGAACGCCGCGATGTCGCGCGCGGAGTACAACCGCTGGTTCGTCGATGCCATCGACGCGGTGACCGCGCGCCCGCGTCCCGCCGTGCAGCGTCCGGTGTTCGAGCAGGTACTGCAGCACCTGACCATGCTCGACGAGAATGCCGTGATCGTGGAGTTGGGCGTGGCGCCGGGCTTCGGTCGCGGCGGCGACAGCGGCTCGACCGAATTGCTGGCCTGGTATGCGCACAGCTACGACGGCAGATTGACGAGCATCGAGGACAATGCGTTGCTGCGCCGCCATGCCGCCTATAGCCTGCGCGCGCGCGGCCTGGACCTGAACGCGACGATGGCCGCGCCGGGCGACCCGCTGCCGGCCCGGATCGACCTGCTGGTCGCGAACAGCGTCGACTACCTGGGCGATGCCGACGACCGCGCCCGCTGCAGCCAGGCCGCGCTGGACGCCTTCCGGGCCGTCGAGCCGCAACTGGCCGCGGATGCCGTGGTCGTGCTGGACGGGATCGAGGATGGCGACGCGGCCGGCAAGTTCGCGCACCTGGTGCCTTACCTGCGGGCGCAGGGCTATGCCGCGCGCAACGGCGGCTATGCGGTCGCGTTCTCGAAGCTGCCGTTGAAGACGGCCTGATCGTCGTCCCGACGTGGCGGGCTAGTTGTGAAGTTGCAAGAGGTTGTTTCGGTCGGTTGAGAGCCTGGACATCGGTACCTTGCCACCGATGCCTTGATGCGGTCGATGC
>DAMAFT010000024.1:0-15280 GCA_031995805.1 Massilia sp. | reverse complement strand
CCGCGCGCATTGCTGACGATGGCGTAGCCGCGCTCCAGCGTGCGCTGCGGGTTCAGCAGCTCGAGCTGGGCCGCCAGCCCGTGCAATGCCTCGCGCCGCGCGCGCAGCTGGCCGGCCATGCTGGCGACCAGGTGGCGCTGTTCGGACGCGACCTGGGTGCGCAGCGCGCGCACGTCGGGACGGTGGCGCGCCCAGCGCTGCTGCAGCTGGGCCAGCAGCACGCCGTGGCGATTGATGGGCGCACGCACGGCATGCGTGAGACCGCTCGCCATGCCCAGGAGTTTCAGGCGCTGGTGGGCGAGCTGGCTCGACGGGCTCTGCAGGCGGCGCGACAGGCCGTCCAGGCCCTGGCCGGCGTCGGACAGGATGCGCGCCATCGCGCGGCGCAGGTCGCCGGCGTCGGCGCGCAGCGAGGCGAGCCAGTCGGCGCGCCCCGTCGCGGCCAGTTCGGCGGCGGCGGTCGGCGTGGCCGCGCGCAGGTCGGCGGCGAAGTCGGCGATGGTGAAATCGGTCTCGTGGCCGACGCCGGCGATCACCGGCATGGCGCTGGCGGCGATCGCGCGCGCCACGATTTCCTCGTTGAAGCTCCATAGATCCTCGATCGAGCCGCCGCCGCGGCAGACGATCAGCACGTCCGCCTCGGCGCGCCGCGACGCCGTGCGGATGGCCTCGGCGATCCGCTCGGCGGCGCCTTGCCCCTGCACCGGTGCCGGGTACAGCACCACGCGCACGTGCGGGGCGCGCCGGCGCAGCGCGGTCAGCACGTCGCGCAGCGCCGCCGCCTGCGGGCTGGTGACGATGCCGACGGTGCGCGCGAACAGCGGCAGCGCGCGCTTGCGGTCCTCGTCGAACAGGCCCTCGGCGCCGAGCTTTTCCTTCAGGCGCAGGAAGGCTTCGTACAACTGGCCGACGCCGGCGCGGCGGATCGCCTCGACGTTGATCTGGTAGTCGCCGCGCGCGCCGTACAGCGTGACGAGGGCGCGTACCTCGACCTTGTCGCCCTCGCGCGGCACGAAGCCGGCGAACTGGGCGCGGCCGCGGAACATCACGGCGCGCACCTGGGCGGCATCGTCCTTCAGCGTGAAATACCAGTGGCCGGAGGCGGCACGCGTGAAATTCGAGATCTCGCCGCCAATCCACACCAGCGGGAACGCGCGTTCGAGCAGCCGCGCGACCTGCTGGTTGAGGGCCGTGACGGAAAGGACGGGCGGAGCGGAATAGGCCGGATCGGCGGCGTCTTGGGTGAACATATGGATGAGCTAGGTGGAACTGTCCACAAAATAGGGTCGTGGGCGACCGATGGTACATCTACGGTAAAACAACAAGTAGTTTTTATAAATGCCTGATTTTTAACGGAAAACGCATTGCTTGATTTCGATGCAGAAACAGAATTTCCTTAAAGATCAATGACTTCCATCATTGTGTTCCCACTTTCGCACAATCTTATCCACAGAAACTGTGAGGAAGTGGACAACCTGGTGCTGCCTGTTATTTGCGCACGCGGATGTTTTCTTATGGAAATCAAGAACTTGCGTCGACATCCTGGCCCTTGCACACATCGTTTTCCACAATTTATGTGCACAGTACAGCGCAACCGGTTCCCATGATACTCCGTCAAGCCCGGTACTATAACCCAGCAATGCTTCCCGCCCGGTGCGAACCTGCAGCGCAAGGCTGTAAGCAGGGCGTGCCTAAAAATGAGGCTTGAACGTGAAATCCCAATCGAATCAAGGCATTGCCCATCGAACGAAACGCTTGCGCACATTCTTTTCCACAGTTTGTGTGCACAGGGCGCGGCGACACGCGGGGCAATCACTGGATGTGGATAACCTGGTGCTGCACAAAAAATATGCAGAAGAAATTTTTCCTTACAAATCAAGGGTCTTGGCATGGCTGTGTGCGTTTGCGCACAATTTTGTCCACAAAAAATGTGAAGAAAACCGTTGGGGCATGGCGGCGCTGTAGTCGGACTCCACGCTGCCTGATTTTTGCGCCCCAGTGGATTCATGATTTAAATCAATGGCTTAGATTCGATTTGGGACGTTGGGCACAAATTTATCCACAGAAATTGTGGGCAACTACATCCTGTCGGCGATGCGGATTTTGCTTTTGAGAAATACCAGCAAGCGCATGCCGCCTTTTTATGCATCGAGAGATTTCCCTTAAGAATCAAACACCTTGGCAGCAGCGATCCTGCTTGCGCACATTTTTATCCACAGAATGTGTGAAGAACTCTACTTGCCGCAATCTTGGCAACACGTTACATTGCGCAATTCCCTTGTCTTGTCGACAGTTTGTCGATCTTTAACTTATCCAGGAGTTCGTTTTGCTCGCCATCGTCCAAGCTGCCGGCTGGCCTATCTGGCTGTTGTTGATTGCCTCGATCATCGCCCTGGCGCTGATCATCGAACGCTTGATCTACCTGCGCCGCGACAAGATCCTGCCGCGCCAGTTGCTCGATGAAGTCATCCAGGTGTATCGCAGCGGCAAGGTGACGCCCGACATCGTCGACAAGCTGCAGTCGAATTCCCCGCTCGGCGCCGTGCTGTCGGCGGCCCTGCGCAACGTCGACGCCCCGCGCGACGTGATGAAGGAATCGATCGAAGAGGCCGGCCGCGGCGTGGCCCACGTGCTGGAGCGTTTCCTCACCACGCTGGGCACGATCGCCTCGCTGGCGCCGCTGATGGGCCTGTTCGGCACCGTGGTCGGCATGATCGAGATCTTCGGGGCCCAGAACGCCAGCGGCACCAATCCGGCCCAGCTGGCGCACGGCATCTCGGTGGCGCTGTACAACACCGGCTTCGGCCTGGCGATCGCGATGCCGGCGCTGGTGTTCTACCGGCACTTCCGCGCCCTGGTCGACAGCTTCATCATCGACATGGAACTGCAGGCCGTGAAATTCGTCGATGTCGTGCACGGAGCACGCAAATGATGGATTTCCGCCGCGGCCGCAAGCGCGAGGATCCGGAAATCAACCTGATCCCGTTCATCGACGTGCTGCTGGTGGTGCTGATCTTCCTCATGGTGTCCACCACCTACAGCAAGTTCACCGAGCTGCAGATCACGCTGCCGACGGCCGACGCCGAGAAGGCGCTGGACAAGCCGTTCGAGATCAACGTCACCGTCGATGCCAAGGGCAACTACACGGTGAACAACCAGGCGGTGTCCTTCCATGGCGTGGCGGGGCTGGCCGAAGACCTGAAGCGCGCCGCCAGCCTCGGTCCCGACGGCCAGCCGCTCGCCAATCCGGCGCGCGACCCGGTGGTGATCGTCAACGCCGACCAGTTCGCCATGCACCAGATGGTGATCAACGTGCTGGAAGCGGCGCGCCTGGCCGGCTACGACAAGCTGACCTTCGCCGCCCAGACCGGCGGCGGGCAGAAGTAGCAAACACCCCATCGTCCCCGCGCAGGCGGGGATCCATGCCGGATCGACTTCGGCCGCCCGGCATGGGTTCCCGCCCGAGCGGGAACGACGTTATCCATCGACACATGGCTTCCTCCCTCGAATCGATCCTCACCCGCGCCTGGACCCGGCGCGGGCCGCTGGCGCTGGCGCTGCTGCCGCTGGCGCTGCCGTTGCGCGCCCTGGCCGCGCTGCGCCGCATGCTGTTCCGCGCCGGCCTGCTGAAGTCCGAGCGCCTGCCGGTACCGGTGGTCGTGGTCGGCAATATCTTTGTCGGCGGCACCGGCAAGACCCCGCTGACGATCTGGCTGGTGCAGCAGTTGCGCGCGGCCGGGCTGCGGCCCGGCGTGATCTCGCGCGGCCACGGCGGCGCTGCCGGCACGGCGCCGCGCGAAGTATTGCCCGGATCGCAGGCCGGCGACGTCGGCGACGAGCCCCTCCTGATCGCCGCGCGCGGCGCCTGCCCGGTGGTGGTGGGACGGCGCCGCGCCGAGGCTGGCCGGCACCTGCTGGCGCTGCACCCGGACGTCGACGTGCTGGTCGCCGACGACGGCCTGCAGCACTACGCCCTGCAGCGCGACGTCGAGATCGTCCTGTTCGACGGCCGCGGCACCGGCAACGGCTGGACCTTGCCGGCCGGGCCGCTGCGCGAGCCGCCGTCGCGCCGGCGCGACTTCACCGTGGTGAACGCGCCGCAGATCACGCCCGCGCTGGCGGCCGCGGTCGGCCCGGCGCCCTAGCGCATGACCCTGGCGGGCGACCATGCCGAGGCGCTGGCCGACCCCGGGCGGCAGGTGCCGCTGGCGGCGCTGCGCGGCAAGCGCATCCTGGCGGCGGCCGGGATCGGCAATCCGGGACGCTTCTTCGCGATGCTGCGCGCGGCCGGACTGGACGTCGCCGAGCTGCCCCTGCCGGACCACCACGATTTCCGCGACGATCCGTTCCGCCACGTCGAGGCCGAGATCATCCTGGTGACGGAGAAGGATGCAGTAAAATGTCGGCAACTTGAAAACATCAGGGACGACCCGCGCCTGTGGGTGGTCCCGGTCGGCGCGCAGATCGATGCCGCGCTGGCTGCCCAAATCGTGGAGAAATGTCGTGGATGCCCGACTGCTTGATATCCTGGTCTGCCCGCTGTGCAAGGGACCGCTCGAATATGACAAGAAAGCGCAGGAACTGACCTGCCGCCCGGACCGCCTGGCCTATCCGATCCGCGACGGCATCCCGATCATGTGGGCCGACCAGGCCCGCAAGGTCGAGCCGACCGTCTGATGGGCGCCGTGCGCGATTTCGTCGTCATCGTCCCGGCGCGCCTGGCGTCCACCCGGCTGCCGAACAAGCCGCTGGCCGACCTGGGCGGCAAGCCGATGGTCGTGCGCGTCGCCGAGCGCGCGCAGGAATCGGGCGCGGCGCGCATCATCGTCGCCACCGACCATGCCGACATCGCCGCCGCCTGCGCCGCGCACGGCATCGAAGCCTGCATGACCCGTGCCGACCACCCGTCCGGCACCGACCGCATCGCCGAAGTGGCGCGCACGCTGGGCCTGGCGGCGGATGCCGTGGTGGTCAACCTGCAGGGCGACGAGCCGCTGATCGACCCGGCCCTGCTGTCGGCCTGCGCCGCGCGCATCGACGCCGGGGTGCCGATGGCCACCTGCGCCCATCCGCTGGCCGACGCCGCCGACGCCTTCAATCCGAACGTGGTCAAGGTCGTGCTCGACAAGGCGGGCCGGGCGCTGTATTTTTCGCGCGCCACCATCCCCTGGCACCGCGACGGCTTCGCGCGCGACCGCGCCGCGCTGCCGGCCGGCTACGTACCGCTGCGCCACATCGGCCTGTACGCCTACCGCAACGACTTCCTGCAGCAATACCCGCAGCTGGAAGCCTCGCCGCTGGAATCGATCGAGGCGCTGGAACAGTTGCGCGTGCTGTGGCATGGTCATCCCATCGCCGTGCACGTGACGGAACAGGCGCCGCATGCAGGCGTCGATACCCCGGAAGACCTGGCGCGCGTACAACTTTATTACGCGTCTTGATCCTTGCGGAAATAGCGCCACACCCGGTCTGCGCGAGGTCAACAGTCCGGTCGATCGCCTTCGCCCAGTGGCGTCTGGTGGTGTTTTTGTGGTAAGTTTCGTATCCAGATTTAGTCAAATATGCATCAATCCCGGCCATCGCACGCATCCCGCGGCGGCCGTCTTCAAAACTATTAGGAATCCTTCATGCGTCTCATTCTGTTAGGAGCCCCCGGCGCCGGTAAAGGCACCCAGGCCAACTTCATCAAAGAAAAATACAACATCCCCCAGATCTCCACCGGCGACATGCTGCGCGCGGCGATCAAGGCCGGCACCGAGCTGGGCCTGGCGGCGAAAAAAGTGATGGATGCGGGCCAGCTGGTTTCTGACGACATCATCATCGGCCTCGTCAAGGAGCGCCTGAAGGATGCGGACTGCGCCAACGGCTACCTGTTCGACGGCTTCCCGCGCACCATCGCGCAGGCCGACGCCATGAAGGACAGCGGGGTCGCCATCGACTACGTGCTGGAGATCGACGTGCCCGACGAGATGATCGTCGAGCGCATGAGCGGTCGCCGCAGCCACCCGGCCTCGGGCCGCGTCTACCACGTCAAGTTCAACCCGCCGAAGGCCGAAGGCGTGGACGACGTCACCGGCGAGCCGCTGGTGCAGCGCGACGACGACCACGAGGAAACCGTCAAGAAGCGCCTGGCCGTCTACCACAACCAGACCGAAGTGCTGCTCGGCTACTACGGCAAGTGGGCCGAATCCGGCCTGCCGGGCGCCCCGAAATACCGCAAGATCTCGGGCGTGGGCCCGGTCGAGCAGGTCCGCGACGCCGCCTTCGCGGCACTGGCGGAGTAATACCCCGCCGGGACGGCTTGCCGCCGTCCCGTGCAGACGCCCTGGCGTCCGGTTTCAGTGTCAGCAGCATGCAGCAAGGCGGGCCGCCCGCGCAACGCGGCGGCCCTTCCGACTGATGTGTGAACGATCCGGAAACGAGGAGGCGCCATGGCATCCCCGCAGCTCATCTTCGCCGTCGCGTGCGGCGTCATCGCGGTAGTCTACGGCCTGTGGTCGCGCAACTGGGTCCTGCAGCAGGACCCGGGCAGCGCGCGCATGCAGGAAATCGCGCTGGCCATCCAGCAGGGGGCGTCGGCCTACCTGGCGCGCCAGTATCGCACCATCGCCGCCGTCGGCCTCGTCCTCCTCGCCGCCATCTGGCTGCTGCTCGGCGGCGCCACCGCGGCCGGCTTCCTGGCCGGCGCGCTGCTGTCCGGCGCCTGCGGCTTCATCGGCATGAACGTCTCGGTCCGGGCCAACGTCCGCACCGCCCAGGCCGCCTCGCGCGGACTGGCCGAGGCGCTGCACGTCGCCTTCCGCGGCGGCGCCATCACCGGCATGCTGGTGGTGGGGCTGGGCCTGCTGGGCGTCGCCACGTCGTACTGGGTGCTGCTGGCCCGGGCCGATCCCGCGCGCTCCATGCACGAGGTGCTGCAGCCGCTGGTGGGGCTGGCCTTCGGCGCCTCGCTCATCTCCATCTTCGCGCGCCTGGGCGGCGGCATCTTCACCAAGGGCGCCGACGTCGGCGCCGACCTCGTCGGCAAGATCGAGGCCGGTATTCCCGAGGACGATCCGCGCAATCCGGCCGTCATCGCCGACAACGTGGGCGACAACGTCGGCGACTGCGCCGGCATGGCGGCCGACCTGTTCGAGACCTACGTCGTGACCCTCGTCGCCACCATGCTGCTGGGGGCGCTGGTCGTGCCCGGCGCGCCCGGCGCGGCCACGGCGTATCCGCTGCTGCTGGGCGGCGTGTCGAGCGTCGCCTCCATCATCGGCTGCTCGCTGGTGCGGGCGCGGCCCGGCCGCAGGATCATGGCGGCGCTGTACACGGGACTGTGGTGGTCGGCCGGGCTGTCGCTGCTGGGCTTCGCGGCCGTCACCTGGCTGGCCTGGGCGGACGACGCGATGCGCTGGCGCATGCTGGGCTGCGCCGCCGTGGGCATCGCGCTCACCGCGCTGATGGTGGTCATCACCGAGTACTACACGGGTACCCAGTTCGCGCCGGTGCGCCACATCGCCGAGGCCTCCACCACCGGCCACGGCACCAACATCATCGCCGGCCTGGGCGTGTCCATGAAATCGACGGCGTATCCGGTGCTGGCGGTGTGCGCGGCGATCCTGCTGGCCTACCGGATGGGCGGGCTGTACGGCCTCGCCGTCGCCGCCACGTCCATGCTGTCGATGGCCGGCATCATCGTCGCCCTCGACGCCTACGGCCCCATCACCGACAACGCCGGCGGCATCGCCGAGATGAGCGGCATGCCGGACGGCGTGCGCGCCGTCACCGACCCGCTCGACGCGGTCGGCAACACCACCAAGGCCGTCACCAAGGGCTATGCGATCGGCTCGGCGGGCCTGGCCGCGCTGGTGCTGTTCGCCGACTACACGCATGCGCTCGACGCGGCCGGCGCGCGCACCGGTTTCGCACTGTCGGATCCGATGGTGATCGTCGGCCTGTTCGTCGGCGGCCTCGTGCCCTACCTGTTCGGGGCGCTGGCGATGGAGGCGGTGGGGCGCGCGGCCGGCGCCGTCGTGGTCGAGGTGCGGCGCCAGTTCCGCGACATCGTCGGCATCATGACGGGCGCCGGCCGCCCCGAATACGAGCGCGCGGTCGACATGCTGACGGCGTCCGCCATCCGCGAAATGATCCTGCCCTCGCTGCTGCCGGTGCTGATGCCGGTCGCCGTCGGCATGCTGCTCGGGCCGGCCGCGCTGGGCGGCATGCTGATGGGGACGATCGTCACCGGCCTGTTCGTCGCGATTTCCATGACCACGGGCGGCGGCGCCTGGGACAATGCCAAGAAATACATCGAGGACGGCCAGTTCGGCGGCAAGGGATCGGAGGCGCACCGGGCGGCGGTGACGGGCGACACGGTCGGCGACCCGTACAAGGACACGGCCGGCCCGGCCGTGAACCCCCTGATCAAGATCGTCAACATCGTGGCGCTGCTGCTGGTGCCCTTGCTGCCGGCGGGGGGCTGGCTGGCCGTGTCGGAACCGCAGGTGCTGCATGCGGCGCCCGCGGCGACGGCGACGGCGCAGCCGCCCGTTGCGCCGCGCTGAGGCGGGTCAGGCCGCCTTGAGCGCCGCGCCCAGCGCGGCTTCCAGCGACGCCAGGTCCGAATCGCCCCCGTAGGCCCGGCCGTTGATGAAGAAACTGGGCGTGCGCTGCGCGCCGTCGTCGCGCGCCCGCGCCAGGTCGGCCTGCACGCGGGCGCGGTGGCGCCGTTCGCGCACGTCGTCGCGGAAGCGCGCCATGTCGAGGCCGAGGCTTTCCGCCAGCACGGCCAGGTCCTGCGGGTCCATGACCTCGTCCTGGCGCTCGAACAGCGCGTCGTGCATTTCCCAGAACCTGCCCTGGGCGCCGGCCGCCTCGGCCGCTTCCGCGGCGGGTTCGGCCAGCGGGTGGAAGTCGGTCAGGGGCAGGTGGCGGAACACCAGGCGGATGCCGCCCAGCCGCTCAGCCAGTTCGCGCAGCGCCAGGTGGGCGCGGGCGCAGTAAGGGCACTGGAAATCGCCGTATTCGACCAGCGTCAGCGCCGCATCCTGCGGGCCGCGCACGTGTTCGTCCTTGCCGATCTCGTCGACGTTCTGCATGGATTCTCCTTTCGTGGGGGCGCGGGCCGCGCCGCGCCGGGAAGTCCATGATGGCATGCCGGCGCGATCGCCGCCGTCTGGTTCGGCTCGGCAAAAATGGTGGCGAAAATACAACCTGCAGGCGACGCGACGATGACAACTGGGTTACATTGTCCTCATCAGCGGCCGCTGCCCGCACGGCAGCCTGCGCCGCGCCCTGTTACCAACCAAATGGAGAAGCACCATGTTCCACCACGACGAAGCCGCGGGCCCGGACGCTCGCATCCCCGTTGACGAACCGGGCCAGCCCGGGATGCAAGCGCAGTCCGCGGCGTCCCAGTCCGGCGCCGAGTCCGACGATCCGAGCGAACTGCGCCGCGCGTTGCTGCTGTACGGCACCGCCGGCAAGCCGGTCGCGAGCGGCGGCACGGCGCAGGCCTGAACCCCTGCCGCCAGGCCCGGGTAGCGACCGGGGCGATGTGTCTTGTGCGGGGCGCCGGCCGTTCAGGCCGAAAACACGCACATCCGGTCCGCTTCATCGCGCAGCCAGGACCGGAAATCCGGATGGGCGATGGCGATCAGCGCCTGGGCGCGCTGCTTCGCCGACTTGCCGCGCAATTGCGCCACGCCCCATTCGGTGACGACGTAGTTGACGTCGTTCTTGCTGGTGGTGGCGTGTGTGCCCGGCGACAGCGTCGGCACGATGCGCGAGATGCTGCCGTCCTTGGCCGTCGACGGCAGCACGATGAAGGACTTGCCGCCGCGCGAGCGGTTAGCCGCGCGCACGAAATCGACCTGGCCGCCGGTGCCGGAATAGGGCAGGTGGCCGATGCTCTCGCTGCCGCACTGGCCCAGCAGGTCCACCTGCAGGCTGGCGTTGATCGTCACCAGCCTGTCGTTCTGCCCGGCGATGTACGGGTCGTTGGTGAAGTTCGACGGGTGCATCTCGAGCATCGGGTTGTGGTGCATGAATTCGTACAGGCGGCGCGAGCCGAGCGCGAAGGTCGCCACCATCTTGCCCGGCAACAGGGTCTTGCGGCTGTTGTTGACCGCGCCCGATTCCACCAGCGTCAGGATGCCGTCGCCGATCATTTCGGTATGGATGCCCAGGTCGCGCTTGCCGGTGAGTTGCATCACGACGGCGTCCGGGATGCCGCCGTAGCCGATCTGCAGCGTCGAACCGTCCTCGATGTGCTCGGCCACCAGGCGGCCGATCGCTTCCTGCACCGGGCCGATCTTCGGCAGGCCCACCTCGAGGATCGGGTCCTCGCTTTCCACCAGCGCCGTCACCTGCGACACGTGCACATGGCACTGGCCGTGGGTGAACGGCACGTGCGGGTTCACTTCCAGCACGACGGCGCGGGCCTTCGCGACGGCCGCCATCGTGTAGTCGGTGCCCAGGCTCAGGGCGAAGTGGCCCGAGGCGCTCATTGGCGAGGCCATCGCGAACACGACGTCGGCCGGCATCAGGCCGCGCTCGATCAGCGTCGGGATCTCGGAAAAATAGTTAGGGATGAAATCGCACCAGCCGCCCTGGCCGCCGGCGCGCGAGGCGCCGCCGAAGAACAGCGCGGCATGGCGCACGTGCGGCCGGCAGTCGCGCTCGAAATAGCCGTACTTGCGCATGGCCAGGATCTGCGCCACCTGGATGTCGGAAAACCTGTGGCATTGCTCGGACAAGGCTTGCAGCAGCGTCGGTGGTTCGCCGACACCGGTGGGGACGACGATCATGTCCCCGTTGCGCAAGTGGTCGAGGGCATCGAAGGCGCTGGTGCGCTTCGACTGGTATAGCTCCTGCATCGTCTGCATGGTCGTCTCCTGTCGCCGGCGCCTGCCGGTGCCGGGCGGCTGGCGGCGCCATGTCGTATGCTGTCCAGCATATCCTAAGCGACGAACCTGACAACAACTTGACGTGCGCCGACGGCCCGTGGCGCGGCCGATAATGCATCCACGAACTCGGGAGACGAACATGGGACAGAGATGGAGGTGGGCCGCCGCCTTGGCGGCGATCGCACTGGCAGGGCAGGGCGCTCAGGCGCAAGCGCAAGCGCAGGGCGCCACCACGCGCCAGGCCGCGAAGACCGAGCGCGCCGACCGCGCGGCCGCCGTCGCCGACGAGACCGGGACGCTCGACGGCGCACGGCGTCCCGCGCCGGCCGATGCCGCCGGTGCGCACAAGACGCCGCTGGCGCCCAGCTACGGACCGGTGCTCGATCCGCGCGGCCGCCAGGGGCAGGATGCGGTGCGCAAGGACCCGGCCGAAGTGCACGACGAGACCGACACGCTGACGCCCCAGGCGCCGCCGGCGCCGGAACGACGGCAGCAGCAGCAGCAGCAACAGCCGCAGCGCCCGCAGGCACGGCGCCACCCGGCGCAGCAGCCGGCCGGTGCGCCGGCGCCGCGCCCGTTGCGTCCGCCCCGGGACACGGCGGCGGTGCAAGGCCTGGTCCCCGTGCCGCCCCCGGCGCCGGCGCCGCAACCGGCGTCGCCCAGTTCCTCCGCCGTGGTCGGCTGCCAGGGCAGCTTTTGCACCGATGCGGCCGGCAACAGCTACAGCGGCAGCGGTCCCGCCGTGATCAGCAGCGGCGGACGCCTGTGCACGCGCGGGACCAGCACGGTCCAGTGCCTGTGACACTGGCCGGCGGCGGGCGAAATTGGTTACAATCTCCAGGTTGACGTTAACGTAAACGTAAAACCACAAGGAGACATCGAGACATGCAGATCCAGGACAATGTATTCATCGTGACGGGCGGCGCATCCGGCCTGGGCGCCGCCACCGCGCGCACCATCGTGGCCGCCGGCGGCAAGGTCGTGCTGGCCGACGTGCAGCACGAAGCCGGCCAGGCGCTGGCCGCCGCGCTGGGCGCCGGCGCCCGCTTCGTCAAGTGCGACGTGACCACCGAAGCCGACGGCCAGGCCGTCGTCGCCGCGGCGCTGGAACTGGGCGTCCTGCGCGGCCTGGTCAACTGCGCCGGCGTCGCGCCGGCCGTCAAGACCGTCGGCAAGGATGGCCCGCATCCGCTCGAGCAGTTCCGCCGCGCCGTCGACATCAACCTCGTCGGCACCTTCAATATGTGCCGCCTGGCGGCCGACGCGATGGGCAGGCAGGACGCGCTGGAGCACGGCGAGCGCGGCGTGATCGTCAACACCGCGTCGGTCGCGGCCTTCGACGGCCAGATGGGCCAGGCCGCATATGCCGCCTCGAAGGCCGGCGTGGCCGGCATGACCCTGCCGATGGCGCGCGACCTGGCGCGCAACGGCATCCGCGTGATGACGATCGCCCCGGGCATCTTCGAAACGCCGATGCTGATGGGCATGCCCCAGGAAGTGCGCGATTCGCTCGGCAAGATGGTGCCGTTCCCGCCGCGCCTGGGCATGCCGCACGAGTATGCGCACCTGGCCAAGGCCATCATCGAGAACGTGATGCTCAATGGCGAGACGATCCGCCTCGACGGCGCGATCCGGATGCAGCCGAAGTAAGGGCCGCAGGCTCCCGGGCCGGGCTGCGCGCGTGGCGACGGCGCCGGCCCCGGCGCCGCACCATTTTCAAGCACACCGCACCACTGCCTCGCAAAACATTCCGCCTGTGAATGTCTCGGCAATTTGCTGTACGATGCTCCGTTGGTACCAGGTACACGGTCCCGTCCGTGTACCGTATTTATCGGAGAAATGAATGAAGTCCACGCCGTCCTCCCCCGCATCCTTCCCCCTGAAACTGTCCGCGCTGTCCATGTTGTCCGCGGCGCTCGCCTTCGCCGGCGCCGCCGCGCATGCCCAGGACGCGACCCGGGCGCCTGCGCTGCAGCAGCAGCCCGAGGCCGCCAGCGGCTACCAGGAGAAGGCCGGCTGGCCGGCGCAGAAGTACATGGTGGCGGCCGCCAATCCGCTGGCGGTCGAGGCCGGCTACGAGATGCTCAAGCAGGGCGGCACGGCGATCGACGCCGCCATCGCCACGCAGCTGGTGCTGACGCTCGTCGAGCCGCAATCCTCCGGCATCGGCGGCGGTGCGTTCCTGGTCTACTACGACGGCAAGAAGACGCAGGCCTACGACGGCCGCGAGACGGCGCCGTCGAAGGCGGACGAGCACCTGTTCCAGCATCCGGACGGCAAGCCGCTGTCACGCGCCGAGGGCATCGTCGGCGGCCGTTCGACCGGCGCGCCGGGCGTGCTGCGCATGCTGGCGCTGGCCCAGAAGGAACATGGCAAGCTGCCCTGGAAGACGCTGTTCGGCCCGGCGATCCGCCTGTCCGAGCAGGGTTTCAGGGTCAGCCCGCGCCTGCACAGCCTGCTGCTCGGCGACAAGTACATCGGCAAGGACCCGGCCGCGCGCGCCTATTTCTTCGGGCCGGACGGCAAGCCCTGGCCGGTCGGCTACCTGCTGAAGAACCCGGAACTGGCGAAGACGCTGCACGAGGTCGCCGACGGCGGCGCCGAGGCGTTCTACACGGGCCGCATCGCGCGCGACATCGAGGCCAAGGTCAAGGGCCACCCGACCAATCCGGGCCTGCTCACGGCCGCCGACATCGCCGCCTACCAGCCGAAGAAGCGCGATCCGGTCTGCAACGACTACCGCGCCTGGACCGTGTGCGGCATGCCGCCGCCGTCCTCGGGCGGCATCGCGGTGGCGCAGATGCTCGGCATGTTCGAGACGCGCGACATGCGGGCGCTGGCGCCGCGCGACGGGGTGCCGTCGGCCGACGCCGTGCACGTGTTCTCGGAAGTGGGGCGCCTGGCCTATGCCGACCGCGACCGCTATGCCGCCGACACCGACTTCGTGCCGCTGCCGGGCCGCGGCCTGCCGGCCCTGCTGGACAAGGACTACCTGCGCCAGCGCGCCGGCCTGGTCAGGGACGAGCGCTCGATGGGCAAGGCGCAGCCGGGCAAGCCGCCGGGCGTGGACATGGCCTGGAACTGGGGCCTGGACAATTCGATCGAGGCCCATTCGACCTCGCACATCGTGGCCGTGGACCAGTACGGCGCGGGCCTGTCGATGACCACCAGCGTCGAGGACGCGTTCGGCTCGCGCCAGATGGTCGACGGCTTCATCCTGAACAACCAGCTGACCGACTTCTCGTTCGACTCGCGCGACGCCGACGGCCCGATCGCCAACCGCGTCGAACCGGGCAAGCGCCCGCGCAGCGCGATGAGTCCGACCATCGTGTTCGACCGCAAGACCGGCAAGCTGGTGCTGGCGGTCGGCTCGCCGGGCGGCCCCCTGATCATCAACTACGTGGCCAAGGTGCTGGTCGGCACGCTCGACTGGGGCTTGAACGTGCAGCAGGCGATCGCGCTGCCGAACTTCGGCAGCCGCAACGGCCCGACCGAGCTGGAGGCGGGACGCTTCCCGGCCGCCGAGATCGGACAGCTCAAGGCGCGCGGCCACGAGGTGCGCGTGTTCGACCAGACTTCCGGCCTGCAGGGCATCGAGCGCATCGAGGTGCACGGCGTGCCGCTGTGGTTCGGCGGCGCCGACCCGCGCCGCGAAGGTGTGGCAAAAGGCGACTAAAACACCCGGTTGTCATTAATTAAAGAATAATAATTCGACGCAAGCGCGGCGGAGTTTGATAATCTTGCCGTGTGGACATTGAACGACATGGGATGCCGATCCTCGGCGGCATCCCGCGCCCGCGCCCGGCCGGGCGCATCATGAGGAACCTGCCGGCTGCGCTGTGGATGCTGGTGCTGGCGCTCGTCCTGGTATCCGCCTGGCCCGGCGCGCCGGCGCGCGCCGCCACGGCGCCGAGTCCGACGCTGCGCTTCGAGCACCTGTCCGTGGAAGATGGCCTGGGCCAGGAATCGGTGCTCGCCATCGTCCAGGACCCGGACGGCTTCATGTGGTTCGGCACCCAGTCCGGCCTGTCGCGCTACGACGGCTACCGCTTCACCAACTACCGCAACACGGTGGGCGATCCGAAGACCCTCGTGAACAACTGGGTGCGCGTGCTCTACGTCGACCGCAAGGGGCGGCTGTGGATCGGCACCGACGGCGGCCTCGACCGCTACGACCCCGGCACCGGCACGTTCACGCACTTCCTGCCGGACGAACCGGCCAAGCGCGGCAACGGCAACCGCCACATCCGCGCCATCCTCGACGACGGCAAGGACGGCCTGTGGCTGGCGACGGCCGACGGCCTGCAGCACTTCGACATCGCCAGCGGACGCTTCGCGATCTGGCACCACGTGCCGGGCGTGGCCGACAGCCTGTCCTCGGACAAGGT
>DAMAFT010000023.1:0-15295 GCA_031995805.1 Massilia sp. | reverse complement strand
TTCCGGTACGGACGCGCGGCGCCGAAGCGGTCCGCCGCCGGTGATTCCCCCGCGCGCGCCATGCTGCCGTCCGGCTGTCCCGTGCTCATGGCGTTGCTCCCGCGAGGGTGGCCGCCGCCTGGCGCGCCACCAGCGCCGCCAGGGCGCACGACGCCAGCCGGGCCAGGGGGCCGTCGGCGCGGCTGGTCAGCATGATGGGCACGCGCGCGCCGAGCACGATGCCCGCGACCTGCGCGTCCGCCAGGTACTCGAGCTGCTTGGCCAGCATGTTGCCTGCCTCGAGGTCCGGCACGACGAGGATGTCGGCCTGCCCGGCCACCGGGGAGACGAAGCCCTTGGCCTCTGCTGCGCCCGCCGACACGGCGAGGTCGAACCCCATCGGCCCGTCGAGGACGCCGCCGCGGATCTGGCCGCGCTCGGCCATCTTGCACAACGCCGCGGCCTCGATCGTCGAGGCCAGCTTCGGATACACCGTTTCCAGCGCCGACAAGAGCGCCACGCGCGGCGCGGCGATCCCCAGCGCATGCGCGAGGTCGATCGCGTTCTGCACGATGTCGCGCTTGTCCTCGAGCGTCGGACGGATGTTGACGGCGGCATCCGTGACGAACAGGGTGCGCGGATAGGTCGGCACGTCCAGCGCATAGACGTGGCTGACGCGGCGGCCGGTGCGCAGGCCGGTGTCGGCGGCGACTACCGCATGCATCAGCTCGTCGGTATGCAGCGCGCCCTTCATCAGTGCCTGGACCTCGCCCGCGCGCGCCAGCGCCACCGCCGTGCTGGCGGCGGCATGACTGTGCTCGGTGCAGACCAGCCGCACGCCGTCCAGGACGATGCCGGCATCCAGTGCAGCCTTGCGGATGCGCGCCTCCGGACCCACCAGCACCGGCTCGATCAATCCTTCGGCAGCCGCCGCCATCGCGCCTTGCAGCGACACGGCGTCGACCGGATGCACGACCGCCGTGCGGATCCGTGGTGCACCGCGGGCGGCATCGCGCAGCGCGCGGTGGCGTTCCCCATGCTCGCGCAGCCGGACTTCGGGCAGGTCGGCGCGCGGGCGCACGACCTTGTCGGCCGGGGCGATGATCTCGGCCGTGCCGGTGACCACCTGCTCGCGGTGCTGGTTGGCGACCACGCAATCGAGCGTAACGCGGCGCGTGCGCGGATCCAGGGTGGCCACCGTCACCGTCACCGTCACGCTGTCGCCCAGCCCGACCGGCTTCAGGAAGCGCAGCGACTGGCCCAGGTAGATGGTGCCGGGACCGGGCAACTGCGTGCCGAGGACGCTCGAGATCAGCGCGCCGCTCCACATGCCGTGCCCGATCACCTTGTGGAACATGTCGCCGCGCGCATATTCCTCGTCCAGGTGCGCCGGGTTCACGTCGCCCGAGACGGCGGCGAACAGTTCGATGTCCCTGCGGGTCAGCGTGCGGGTCAGGCTGGCGCTGTCGCCGATCCGCAGTTCTTCGTACGGGCGGTTCTCGATGGTATCCATGGCGTCCTTTCAGTCCATCACGTGCAGGCCGGCGTCGACGTATTCGATGTTGCCGTTGAGTAGGCGGGCAGCATCGCTGGCCAGGAAGGCGGCGACGTTGCCGACGTCGTCGATGCCGGCCAGCGCGTGTCCGGGCGCGCGCGCGCGCGCCGCGTCGAGCAGTTCGTCGAAGCGGTCGAGCCCGGAAGCGGCGCGCGTCCTGAGCGGACCGGGAGAGACGGCATGCACGCGGATGCCGGACGGGCCGAGCTCTGCGGCCAGCGCGCGCACCGAGGCGTCCAGCGCGGCCTTTACGGGTCCCATCAGGTTGTAGTGCGCCACCACCTTCTCGCCGCCGTGGAAGGTCACCGTCAACAGGCAGCCGCCGCCTGCCATCAGCGGCTCGGCCAACCTTGCCGCGCGGATGAAGGAGTGGCAGGAGACGTCCATTGCCAGCGCGAAGCCGGCCGCCGAGCAGTCGGTCACGCGGCCGTGCAGGTCGTCCCTGGACGCGTAGGCGATCGAGTGCACGACGAAGTCCAGCCCGCCCCAGGCGGCGCGCACGGCCTCGAAAACGGCTTCCAGCTGGCCCGGCGCGCGCACGTCGCACGGCAGGACCAGGGAACTGCCGAGGGCCTCGGCGAGCGGCCGCACGTGCGGTTCGGCCTTGTCGTCGAGGTAGGTGATGGCGAGCTCGGCGCCCCAGGCGCGCATCACGCGGGCACAGCCATAGGCGATGCTGTGCTCGTTCGCGATCCCGAGGACGAGGCCGCGCTTGCTTTTCAGGTGGATGGGATGGTCGTTCATCCGGGCCTCCGTTCGTCGTCGGTCGACAGCGGGATCAGCGTTCCAGCACGTAGCGGCCGGGGGCAGGGTCGGCCAGGGTATCGTCCGCGGGCAGGCCCAGCGGCGGCGGCGCGGTACGCCCGCTGGCGCCGGCCGCGAGCCAGTCGGCCCAGGCCGGCCACCACGACCCGTCGCTCGCCGGCACGGCCTGCACCCAGTCTTCCGGCGCCACGTAGCCGTCGCCATCGGTACGGCGCGCCATGCGGAAATGACGGTTGCGGTGCCCCGGTTCGCTGACGATGCCGGCATTGTGGCCGCCGCTGGCGAGCACGAAGGTGACATCCGCGTCCGCCACCAGGTGGATCTTGTAGACCGATTTCCAGGGTGCGACATGGTCGGTCTCGGTCGCCACCACGAACAGCGGCGCGCGGATGTCGGCCAGCGCCACCGTCCGTCCGGCATGGCGGTAGCGGCCTTCGAACAGGTCGTTGCGGAGGAACAGGCGGCGCAGGTATTCGCTGTGCATGCGATAGGGCATGCGCGTCGCATCGGCATTCCAGGCCATCAGGTCGTTCATCGGCTCGCGCCGGCCAAGGAGGTAGTCGTTGACGACGCGCGACCAGACCAGGTCGTTCGAGCGCAGCAGCTCGAATGCCCCGGCCATCTGGCGCGTCTGCAGGAAGCCCTGGCGCCACATGATGTCTTCCAGATAATCGAGTTCGCTGTCGTCGACGAACAGCGTCAGCTCGCCGGCGTCGGTGAAGTCGGTTTGCGCGGCGAACAGCGTGACGCTGTGGATCCGGAGGTCGTCGCGGCCGCCCAGCCAGGCGGCGGCGATAGCGAGCAGCGTGCCGCCGAGGCAGTAGCCGACGGTGTCGATCCGCCGGCCGGGCACGATCCTGCCGATCGTGTCGAGGGCGTCCAGGATGCCCAGTTGCAGGTAGTCGTCCATGCCGAGGTCGCGGTCGGCTTCGACGGGGTTGTGCCAGGACACCATGAACACCGTGTGGCCCCGCCCGACGAGGTAGTTGACCAGCGAGTTGTGCGGCGACAGGTCGAGGATGTAGTACTTCATGATCCACGCCGGCACGATGAGGAGCGGTTCGGCGTGGACGTCGGGCGTGGCCGGCGCATACTGGATCAACTCGATCAGGCGGTTGCGGTAGACGACACGACCGGGCGCGAGCGCCACGTCCCGCCCGGGGACGAAGTCTTCCGTGCCGGCGGGCGGCTTGCCGGCCAGCTGCCGCCACCAGTCCTCGGCGAAGTGGGCGGCGCCGCGCACCAGGTTCCACCCGGCCTGGTCGGCCGTCGCCTGCAATACCTGTGGATTGGTCGCGATGAAGTTCACGGGCGAGACCATGTCGAGCAGCTGGCGCGCGGCGAACGACACCACCTGCTCGTGGTGCGGCGAGACGCCGCCGATCCCGGTCGTGGCGTTGTGCCACCATTGCTGCTGCAACAGGAAGCCCTGCTGGATCACGTTGAACGGCCAGCGCTGCCATTCCGGCGCCGCGAAACGCCGGTCCTGGGGCAGGGGGGCGATGCACGGCTCGGCGCGCCCGGCGGCGGACAGCGCCGCGTAGCGGGCGAAGCGCCCGTGCTTGCGCATCGTCTTTTCCGCCAGCCGGCCCCATTTTCCGGGCGATTGCGCCAGGTGCAGCGCCCAGTCCGTGTACGCCAGGGCGAGGGCCACGGGCGACACGCCGGTCGTCAGCCGCCCCAGCGCCGCGTGCAGCATGCGGTCGGCGGCGGTCGGCGCCTCGATGTCGGCGCTGGCGTCGAGTGCCGGCGCGGCGTCTGGAAGGTCGCGGCATGGCGCCGGCGGGGCCAGCGCGTCGTGAGCTTGCGGTTTGTTCATGTACTTACCTTAACTGGTTGGGCCACGTTAAATCGTTGATTCAAATCAAACGCCTATGTTTCGGCCGCAGTCCCCCGCTTACGGTGCGCCGGTGCTTGCCGTACCGTGCCAGCGCGCGCCCGGCGAGCGAGGCACACGCCAGGTAGGCGGCAAGGATGATGCCGAGTCCCAGCCAGTAAGCGGCTGGCAGGGGCGTGAAACCGAGCTGCGCGGCGAACGGCGCCATGGGCAGCCAGAGGGCGACGGCACATGCGGCTGCGCTGGCCAGGACCATGGCCGGGGTCGGGCGCGGGGCGCCGGCAGCGGCTCCATGGGTACGCAGCACGTACACCACCAGCGTCTGCGACAGCAGCGACTCGACGAACCAGCCGGTCTGGAACCGCAGCGGGGCGTGGGCGGCATCCGCGACGAACCAGAGCAAGGCAAAGGTGGCGTAGTCGAACAGCGAGCTGAGCGGACCAAAGCAGCAGACGTAGCGTCGCAGGACGGCAGGATCCCAGCGCTGCGGCAGTGCACGGTCGGCGGGGGCGACGCGGTCGGTCGCGAACGCGGTCTGCGCGCAGTCGTAGAGCAGATTGTTGAGCAGGACCTGGAGCGGCGCCATCGGCAGGAACGGCAGCAGCAGGCTGGCGCCGACCACGCTGAGCATGTTGCCGACGTTCGAACTCGTGGTCATGCGCAGGTATCGCATGATGTTGGCGCACGCCGTGCGGCCGAGCGCGACGCCGTCGCCGATGGCCGTCAGGTCCTTTTCCAGGAGGACCAGGTCGGCTGCGTCGCGGGCGACGTCGGTGCCGCCGGCGACCGCGATGCCGACGTCGGCGCGCGCCAGCGCGGGGCCGTCGTTGACGCCGTCGCCGAGGTAGCCCACGACCCGTCCCTCGGCCTGCAGGGCACGGATGACGCGCGACTTCTGCGCGGGTGTCATGCGCGCGAACACCCGGGCGCCGGCGATCCGGCGCCGGAACGCATCGTCGTCCAGCCGCTCCAGTGCGGCGCCGTCGACGATGCCGGCCGCCTCGATGCCGACCAGCCCGCACACGTGGGCGCATACCGTCGCGTTGTCGCCGCTGAGCACCGTGACGTCCACGCCCAGGGCCCGCAGGCCGGAAATCGCCGCGGCGGCGGAATCCTTCGGCGGGTCGAGGAAGGCGACGTAGCCGGCCAGTGTCAGCGCGCACTCGGCACGACGCCAGTCGGTCTCGTCCGGCGCCAGCGTACGCCAGGCGATGGCGATGACGCGCATGCCGTCCCGGCCCAGCGCGGCGGGGACGGCGGCATGGGCGCCGGCCTCGTCCGGACCGATGGGGTGGCTGGCCCCGTCGCGCTCGGCATGGTCGCAGATGCCGGCGATTTCCTCGATCGCGCCCTTGCAGACGAGCAGCCTGGCGCCGTCGTCGCGCTCGAGCACTACGGACATGCGCCGCCGCTGGAAATCGAACGGCACCTCGCCGATCTTGCGATAGCGGTGCGCGCATCCCGGTTCGAGCGCGGTTTCGCCCCGCGCGACGACGGCCTCGTCCAGCAGGTCGTGCAGGCCGGTCTGGAAGCGGCTGTTCAGGAAGGCATACTCCAGCACGCGGGCCGCATCGGCGCCGCCGGCATCGACATGGCGTTGCAGGACGACCCGCCCCTGGGTCAGCGTCCCCGTCTTGTCGGTGCACAACACGTCGATCGCACCCAGCGACTGCACGGCGCCGAGGCGCTTGACGATGATCCGGCGCGCCGCCAGCGCCAGCGCGCCGCGTGCCAGGTTGACCGTGACGATCATCGGGAGCAACTCGGGCGCCAGGCCGACCGCGACGGCGGTGGCGAACAGCAGGGCCTGGTACCAGTCGCCCTTGGTGGCGACGTTCAGCAGCAGCACCAGGGGCGCGAGCACGGCCATGCAGCGCAGCAGCAACGTCACGACGGAATCGACGCCGCGCTCGAATCCGCCGCGCGGCCGCGTTTGCGCCAGCGCCTGTGCGACGCCGCCGAATGCGGTGGCCGCGCCGGTGGCGACGACCAGCCCGCGGGCGCTGCCGCTGGTCACATGCGCACCCATGAGGCCGATATTCGGAAGCGCTGCCGGTCCGCCGGCCACTTCGGAAACCGCCGCCGGACCGGCGCGCTTTTCGACCGGCAGCGATTCGCCGGTCAGCGCGGACTGGTCGACGAACAGGTCGTTCGCGACGAGGAAGCGCACTTCCGCCGGGATCGGGTCGCCGGCGGACAGCAGCACGATATCGCCGGGGACGAGTTCCTCGGCCGGCACTTCCGCCGCGCCCGCATCGCCGGCGCCATCGGCGCCAGGCCGCAGCGTACGCACGGTCGTGTGCACGAGGCGGCGCAGGCGGCGCGCGGCGTCGCCCGCGCGGCGCTCCTGGACCAGTCCCAGCAGGGCGGACAGCACCAGGATCGCTGCGATCAGGGCCGCCCCCAGCCATTCGCCCGTCGCCAGGTCGACGGCGCTCAATGCCAGCAGCAGGAGCGTGAGCGGTTGTGCGAGCCGGGCGCCCAGCGCCGGCAGCAGCGCGCGCCGCCGTTCCGGCGCGACCGCGTTGGGACCGTGGCGCAGCAGGCGGGTCCGGGCTTCGCCTGCGTCCAGTCCCGCGCCGCGGCTGTCGAGGCGCCGCAATGCCGCGTCCCCGGCGAGCAGCGCGATGCCGGCCAGCCACGTGTCGCCGTTCGTACGCGCCTGGGCGCGGGCCGACGCCCGGGACGCGTTCAATGCGCGAACAGCACGGGCAGGTCTGCGCCGGCCAGCACGGAGCGGCTGGCGCCGCCGAGGCACAGCTCGCGCCATTGCGCGTGGCCGTAGCAGCCCATCACGAGCAGGTCGGCGCCGTATTCCGCGGCCAGGGCCAGCAGGTCCTCGCCGGGCGAAGCCGTGGACTGGCGTACCAGCGCCGCGGCGTCGACACCGTGGCGCCTCAGGTAGGCCAGCAGATCCGCGTGCTCGGCGGCGATCTCGTCGCGCCGGTCGGGAAGCGTCTCCAGGCTGGCCACGAGGACCTGCACGCCCGCGTGCAGCAGCGGCAAGGCCGCGTGCACGGCGGTCGACGCTTCCCTGCTGCCGTCCCAGGCCAGTATCACCTTGCCGATGGCGGCCGGCAGCGCTGGCACGAACGGCAGCGCGATGAGGGGACGCGCGGACCGCAGGATCACCGATTCGGGGACGCGGACGGCACCGTCCGTCGTCGATTCGTCCGGATCGTCGCGCGTCGTCACCACCAGGTCGGCGAAACGCGCCAGCAGGGCCAGGCCGTCGTCGGCAACGTCGCAGACCAGTCGCGCATCGTGGTCCGTACCGGCCCCGCGGGCGATGTCCACGAAGTCGGCAAGCGCGCGGCGGGCGTTCGCGACCAGCGGATCGAAATGACGTGCGGACAGGCTGCCCGGCGGGCTGTTGTATCCGTTCGGAAATACGGCGCGCGGGATGCCTGTCATGGCGGCGCCGAGCAGGCAGGCGCCGTGGGCGCGGGCGAACCTTGCCGCCCAGCGGATGCGCCCGGCCGCATGGCGGGACTGGTCGACGTGCACGAGGATGGTCTTGAAGGTCATGCTTGCTCCAGAGCGGGGAATGGCGGTCAGGAAGCCATGGGCCGGCCGCCGGACGCAGGCCCCGGGAAGCCTGCGCGCCGGGTATCGAGCAGGTCGCGCAGCGCGCGCAGCACGGCGCGGCCGAGCGCGGCGTCGCCCGCCGCGACGGCCGGCGCGGTGCGGTGCAGGGCGGCGAGGATCAGGGCATGGTCCGCCAGCTGTGCGTGCAGGTGCGACGGTGCGCACAGGTCGGCGGCGGATTCCTCCTGGCGAAAGTCGGCCTCGACGGCGGCGACCAGGCGGGCGAAATCGCGGGCGATCCAGGAGTCCGACATGGTGCTCGTCCGGTCGATGCGCCGGCACAGGAGCCGGCGCGCGCGCAGCAGGGCGGCCTGGGTCGTGACGGGATGGCGGGACGCGGAAGGAAGTGCCTTCATGGTCGAACTCGCTAGCGTATCGATATCGGGCAGTTTGCGCGTCGCAACAAGAAAGCCATATGATGTAAATCAAAAATCTCGAATGATCAATGCGCAATCAAGACCGGGACGGGGGCCGTGCGCAGCACCGTCTCGGTGACGCCGCCAAGTACCAGTTCGCGCATGCGGGCATGGCCGTAGCCACCCATGACCAGCAGGCTGGCCCGCTGCTGCGCGGCTTCCTCGAGCAGTGCGCCGGCCACGTGGCAAGGCCCTGCGCGGCGCCCGGCATGCGCCCGGATGCCATGGCGACGCAGGTAGCCGGCCATCGCGACGCATGGATCGTGCTCGGTCCGCGGGCAAGGTCCGCCGTCGCCGATGGCGAAGACCGTCGCCTGCCCGGCCAGGCGCAGCAGGGGAAGCGCGGCGGCGATCGCGCGCAGCGCTTCGACGCCGCCGTCCCAGGCGACCAGCGCGGTGCCGCGCAGCGTCGGCGGGCAGCCGGCGTGCGGCACCACCAGCACCGGCCGGCCGCCGTGCAGTAGCAGGCTGGCCACCAGGTCGCCCGGGATCGGCGGCGTCACCGTCCCCGGAACGGGCTGGCCGGCGATCACGAGGTCGGCGTAGCGTGCCTGCAGCGCCAGGGCGGCGCCGACGTCGTCGTCGACCAGGCGCTGCTCGCAGCCGTCGAATCCCTGCGCGCGCGCGACGGCGGCGAAGGCTTCCAGTGCAGCGGCGGCGTCGCGCCGCAGCGCCGCGCAGCGGGCGGCCAGTGCGGGCCCGCCGTTGGCCAGGACCTGCGACGGGATCAGGCGCGAGACACCCGTCGGAGCGGTGGCCACGAGGTGGGCGCCGAATGCACGTGCCAGCGCCACGGCCAGGCGCGCCCGGTCGGGCGCGGCCCGCGACAGGTCGGCATGTGCGAGGATGGTCTTGTAGCCCATCGCAGCTCCTTGCAAGCGGCGGCGCCTGCGGCGTGCGCAGGCCCGTGCCGTTTCAGTGCGCCAGCAGGACCGGCATGGCGGCGCGCTCAAGCAACTCGCGCGTGACGCCGCCCAGCGCCCATTCGCGGAAGCGGCTGTGACCGTAGGCCCCGGCCACCAGCAGGCCGGCGCCGCTGTCGCGCGCCAGGTCCATCAGCGCATCGCCGGCGGTCGAGCGCGTGCGTTCCAGTACGACCTCGACGCGCACGCCCTGGCGCGCCAGGTACAGCGCCATGTCGGCACCGGGTTCTTCGCCATGCAGCTCGCCCAGTTCATCCGGGTTGACGAGCGCCAGCTTGACCGTCTCGGCCCGCTGCAGCAGCGGCAGCGCGGCGCCGATCGCCCGCTGCGCCTGCAGGCTGCCGTCCCAGCCCACCACGGCGGCGCCGGGCAGCGGCTGCCCGCGGTAGCCCTCCGGCACCACCAGTACCGGACGGGCGCCGCGCAGCGCGACGTACTCGGGCAGGCCCCGCACGCGCGCCGGCAGGATGGGATCGGCCCCGCCATCCTGGCTGACCACGACCAGGTCGGCATAGCGCGACTGCAGCAGCATCGCATGGCGCGTCTCGTCCTCGATCAGCCGCGTCTCCAGCGACGCGACGCCGAGCCGGCGCGCCTGCTGGGAGAAAGCTTCGAGACGCGCGCCGACCGCCTCGCGCAGGCCCTGGAAATCGGTCTCCGGAGCGGGATCGGGGGCGCCCATGCTGCCGGTCAGCAGCGCGTAGTCGAGCCAGGAAACGCCGGTCGCGCCGCTGCCGACGAGATGCGCGTCGAAGTCGTTCGCCAGCAGGGCGGCGGCGTGCAGGCGGCTGTGCTGCCGGGCACTGCCGTCGACATGGACGATGATGGTCTTGTACATGGGATCTCCTTTCAGGAAGGACGGGAAGCGGCAGGTGCCGCGGGCGATACCAATGTAAATGCGCCGACCGGCCGTGTCCTGAATCGATTTGATCGAGATCAAAAAAAGAACAAATTATTTTCTGGCAGGTGTCAAAGCGTGGAGCCGGGCTTTCTTTAATGCAGAGCGCAAGACGGGCAACGCATTTTTGTTGTCGCGGGAGGATGCCGTGCATTGCAGGGATGCCTGATGGCGCACCGCATGCCGATGGACGCGTTCGAACGGATCTGCGGTGCAAGCCTCGGCGTACCGTGAGGGTTGCCGAAGGCGAGCATGCATTCCGGGGCGACGCCTGCGGCTCGCGAGGTTGCGATGTCCGTACGGACCGCAAGGAAGCCACGACCCGGACGCGGAACACACTGTCGAGTGTGCTATTCTGGCGTGGTCGGGGCAGGACTGCCCCTTGTTCCGCGTCGAGCCCTGGTCCGCCGCCATCATGGGATCGACAGGAATGAACGCTACGCCGCCTGCGCACGTGCTGGTGGTCGACGACAATGTCGACCTTGCCGACATGTTTTCGATGTTACTTGACGCCTATGGTTTTACGACATCGACCGCGTATTCGGGTTTCATCGCGCTGAGTATGGTGTCCTCTCGTTTGCCGGAGATCGTCATCTGTGACATCGACATGCCCGGTCTTACCGGCCTCGACGTTGCGCAGCGCATCCGGACCGATAAGTCCGTATATCGGCCTCTGTTGATCGCCGTGTCCGGCAGCGGCGACCCGCATGCGCCCGCGGCCAGCATGGATGCGGGCTTCGATGCCTATTTCACGAAACCTATCCTGATAGACGACGTGCTTGCCTTGATCGGCGACCGGCTTCGCGGCATGGCGTGACCGGGCGGCGTGGGTGAACGATGTGACTGCCGGTAACGAATCCTCTCGATCATCGTACCGCTGCGCTACCATGTACGATGGTGTGCAATGCGTCTCCTTTTCGCGTGTGCGTTCCGCCCCCATGTCATCGAGGACGCTGCCATGCCGAGCACGCCGAGCCTGATGGACCAGCTCACCGCCCACGTGATGCACGGCGACCATCTCCGCGTCGTCCGCGCGGATCCGCAGGAGCGCTTGCGGGCCGCTGCCCAGTACATCGGCGATCGACTATGGCGCAACGAGTTCGTGATGTACGCCGCCGACGCCGCGACGACGCAGGCGCTGCGCGCCATGCCGGCTTCCGGTATCGGCGTCGATCATGAGATGGGGCGTGGCGCGCTGGACCTGCCCGACCCCTACGACGCCTGTCTCATGGAGGGCAGGTTCGATCCCGATGCCATGTTTATCGCTTTCGAGACGGCGATCCAGGCGGCGCTGGATGCCGGCAACGCGGGCTGCCGTTTCGCCGGCGAACCGATGTGGGCCTTGGAGCGCGCGCGGCAGCAGCGGCGCACTGGCCCGGCGCATGCGGGGCATCCTCGCCGACATCACCGAGCGCAAGGAAAGATCGATGCGAACCGGCATGCGTTCTCGATGGCGGTGCCGGACCCGCCGGTGATGCTCGATGGCGACACCACGCGGTTGGCGCAGGTATTCCTGAACGTCCTGTCGAATGCCGTCAAGTCCACGCCGCCGCAGGGGCGTATCGACCTGTGCGCCGAGGTGGGCGGCGCCATGGCGCGCGTATCCATCCGCGACAACGGCACGGGTCTCGATCCCGCGCTGGTTCCGAAGATGTTCGACATGTTCGTGCAGGGGCACCGTACGAAGCGGCGCCCTGGATGCCGGAGGTGGCCGTGCTCGACATCGGCATGCCGGGCATGGACGGCCACGAGGTCGCCCGGCGCCTGCGCGCCATGGCGCCCGCATGAACCGGCGAGGCCCACACGCGATGCGGGGCACTGGCGATACGGATGACGCCGCCGGTTACCCGGCGCCCAGCAACCGCAACAGCCTGTCGACGTCCGCCGGTTTGGTCATGTGGTGATCGAAGCCTGCTTGCATCGAGGCCGCCCGGTCGTTGTCGTGGCCGTAACCCGCCCGGCGAGGCCGCGGCCGCGCTGGCGATACGGGATGCACTGTTGTCCCGTCCCTTTCCGATCGTCGCCGCCGGCATGGACATGGCCATGCTGTCGCTGCGCCTGCCGCAGGGGCTCGGTGACGGCATTGCCCATAGCCGCGAAGACCCTCTGCCGTAGCACTGCCGTAGCGCTGCCGTGAGTGAGCGCAGGCGCCGGTTCGGGGCGATGAAAGCGCGGCGCGCGTCAGGCCAGGGTCGGTGCGTCCTGGCGCAGGCAGCCGTCCAGCGGAATATCGACCACGAACGTCGTGCCGCGTCCCGCACCGCTGTCCAGTCCCATGCTGCCGCCATGGCTTTCCACGACCGCGCGGACATAGGGCAGGCCGATTCCCCACCCCTGCTTGCGGTTCTGCTTGGCGGATTCGATGCGGCGGTACATCTCGAAGATGCATTCCTGCTCCTGCGCCGGGATCGGTGGCCCCTCGTTATGCACCGATAACACGAGCCGCTGATGGACTTCGTTCACTGCGATCGTCACCGGCGCATTGGCGTCACCGTACTTGATGGCGTTGCCGACCAGGTTTTCGAGCACGCGCTTCAAGGCGGCGCGATCCCAGCGGCCCGAAACGGAACGTCCCTCGACGCGGACGCGCGGGCCATGGGCAACGATCGCATCGGTCTGTACCTCCTTCGCGATCTCGTAGATGTCGCTGTCGGCAAGGTCGAGCCGGATGGCCTGGCCACTGTGGAAGGTCATCGTGTCCAGCAACTCGTCGATCATCCCGGCCATTCGTTGCGTGCTCGACAGCGCCTTGGCCGCCACCATCTTGATCAGGGTGAGATCGTTGGTCAGCAGGATGAGCTCCAGCGCGGCCGACGTCGCGCTCAATGGCCCGCGCAGGTCGTGGGTGAGCGACGCCGCGAAGCGTTCGCGAAAGCCGCTGTGCACGAGGGAAAACGCCTCGACGGCTTGCTGGATCCCCTCGTCGATGGACGCGTTCACGATGCGCGTTTCCAGGTGGTCCAGCACGACGCCATGCTCGTGCAGCACATGGAACAGCGCCCAGCGGAAAGCCTGGTACTCCTCGATCAGCGCCGTATGGTTGTACGAGGTGATGCGCGCCCGTTCGCCGCCGTGTTCCGAGGCGACGGTGGTGCCATCCACGGCCGTCACGCGAGGATGTCCGGGGCTGATGCTTTCGGCGATGTTGTCGTAGAAAACCGGGAGCGTATCCACCAGGATCGGACGTTCCAGGTGACGCGCCGGCTGGATGTGGTGACGGACCCGGTCTTCCCAAGTGCGGAATACATCGTCACGCAAGGCCACCATACGTTGTGCGTTCGGCGATAGCGAAAAAGCGTTTTCCTGCTGGTCACTGGCGAGGGTCATGGACGCTCCGGATTGCGAAGGAGTGGAACGTTATCCTAGCAGAGCATGTCCGCCGAACGGCGAAGGTGTTAGTCTATTTTACACAAGAGGTGACCGTCGCGTAGCGGACTGTCGGCGAAGGACCACCACGTGTCCTCATCACAGCCGTTGCGCGCCATGACGAGGTGCATGCCGACGAAGCTGACCGCTTCGCCCGTCAGCACGCGTTCCACCGGCGGACCGATCTCGTTCCACGCGTCCGACCAGACGTCGGATAACGGTTGCCCGGGCGCCGCCGGGTGCCGCCTGGCCAGGAAGGGAGGCGGCCAGGGCGGATGTGCAAGCGACAGGTGCCGGTTCCGGGCGCGCCGGGCTGAACGGTTTCATCAGGATCGCGTCCGCAGCGTCCAGCGCCTGCGAACCTCCGGTCGCCAGCGCCACTTGACGGCAGGCCAGCGTCCTTGACGCGCCGCGCCAGTTCGTCGCCCTGTAGGCCAGCCAGCCCGACATCCGTCAGCACGATGTCGGGCTGGCGCTCCGCGCGCAGCTGCAGCGCGGCTTCGCCCGACGCCGCTTCCGTCACCTCGCAACCCTGTATGCGCATGTGCTCCGCCGTGTTCTCGCGGATGTCGTCGTCGTCCTCGACCAGCAGCACCTGGACCATCGTGCGGGCTTCCTCGATGGCCGGCGTCGCTTCCACGACAGCGGCAGGCGCGGCGCGGCGCGCGCGGTTCTTTTGCTGCGGCTCGTGCAGCACCTGGCGGATCCTTTGCGCCAGGCTTTCGCGCGGAGACGGTTTGCCGAGCAGCTCCACGCCGGCGACGTCGCCGTCCTCGTCGCGGATCGGCGAATAGTCGAGGTTCATCCAGACCGGCTCCGGCCTGCCGCTGCGGTGCAGCGCCAGTGCCTGGTCGACGTACGACAGCGTCTCGCCGCCCCGCATTTCAGGATAAATGATTGCGTTAAACAACTGAATGCATGCCGCCGTCGCGTTGGTACCTGAACCGCCGTGCGTGACGCCAGCAATATGTTGCCAAAAAATAATTATCGAAAATATTCAAAAAACTGAATCCGAACGCGACGCGGCGCCGTACAAGGTGCATGCCGTGCGATATCGGATCAGCATTTTTTACAAGCTGACATTCCAGTGCACGTGCCGACGATGTTTTTTCGACGTTTCATTAACGGGAGAAATACCATGACGGACACGAACCTCACCCTGGCATTATTGGACTCGCGCAAGCAGAAACTGGAAAAGCGCCGCTCGTTCTTCAAGAACGTCGGCGGCCTCAGCGTCGGACTGGTGGGCGGCACGCTGCTCAGCGCCTGCGGCGGATCGGTCCACGACGCCATCGCCCAGGCTGCGCAGCCGACCGACACCGACATCCTCAACTTCGCCCTGAACCTCGAGTACCTGGAAGCGCAGTTCTACTCGTACGCCGTGTTCGGCACGGGACTGGCGGCCAACCTGCTGACCGGCACCGGCACCCAGGGCGCCGTCATCGGTGGACGCGCGGTGCCGTTCAAGGACCCCGTCGTCGCCCAGTACGCCAAGGAGATCGCGCAGGACGAGATCGCCCACGTCGGTTTCCTGCGCAAGGCGCTCGGCACCGCCGCCGTCGCGCAGCCGGCCATCGACATCGGCGGCACCGATCCGAACGGCGCGTTCTCGAACGCCGCCCGCGCCGCCGGCCTGGTGGGCCCGGGCCAGGCATTCGATCCGTACGCCAGCGACGAGAACTTCCTGCTGGGCGCCTTCATCTTCGAGGACGTCGGCGTCACGGCCTACAAGGGCGCCTCGCCGCTGATCAGCAACAAGACTTTCCTGGAAGCGGCGGCGGGCATTCTCGCTGCCGAGGCCTACCATGCGGGCCTGGTGCGCACCGTGCTGTACTCGAAAGGCCTCACGACGCCGACGCTGCGCACGGCCGCCGGCGCGATTTCCGACGCGCGTGACAGCCTGGACAACTCCGCCGACGTCGACCAGGGCATCGTCACCGCCGGCGACAACACGGTGTCCAACATCGT
>DAMAFT010000022.1:0-15653 GCA_031995805.1 Massilia sp. | reverse complement strand
ACGATCGGCATGAAGAAATCGGTGGTGGCGACCAGCGCCTGCTCGTCGTTGAGCTTGTAAACGGCGGCGTCGTCGGCGGTCTCGATGCCGACCATGAGCTGGGGCGGGACCGGAAAGCCGCTCGACTTCGTCAGGATCTCCGACAGCACGCCGGGGGCGATCTTGCAGCCGCAGCCGCCGCCGTGGGAGAACGAGGTCAGTTTCAAGGGTTGGTCAGGTTGAGTGCTCATGCTTGCTTCCGTTGGTTGGAGGGGACGGGAGCGCCGGCGGCGTCCCCGGGGACAGCAGATTATCCACCAAGTCGAGCAGGCGCGCTCGCTCGCGCCCGGGGGCGAACAGCGGGGCGCGGGCGGCGCACTGGCGCGCCAGGCGCGCATGGAAGCGCGCATCCGTCGCGCAGCGCTCGACCAGGCGCGCCAGCGCGGCCGCGTCGCCGGGCGGGAAATAGCCGAGGTAGTCCTCGCCCAGCATGCCGCGGTTGCCGCCGATGTCGGAGGCCAGCACCGGCACGCCGCTGTTGACGGCCTCGATGATCACGTTGGCGCCGCCCTCCATGCGCGAGGCGATCACCATCGCGTGCGCGCGCCGCAGCAGGCGCCGCGCGCGCGCATGGGGCAGGGCGCCGAGCCAGCGGTAGCGCGGCGCGGCGGCCATCGTGGCCAGCGCGTCCGCGCCGAGTCCGGCCTCGAGCGCGGCGCCCGCATGCAGCAGGCGCACGCCGGGCGCGGCGACCAGCCGGGCCGCCGCCATGAAGGTGCGCGGATCCTTCTCGGCGCGCAGGTGGCCGACCATCGCGACGTCGCACGTGGCGCCGGGCCGCGGTCCGTGGCGCCGGCGCCGCAGGCGCGGGGCCGACTGGTAGATCACGTGCGCCTTGCGGCGCATGGCCGCGTCGAGTTCGTCCAGGCCGCGCCCCTGCAGCACCACCAGCGCCGTCGCCAGGCCGAGCGAGGCGCGCGCCGTGGCGTCGTGGTGGATGTCGCGGTACAGGTCGGTGCCGGTCAGCACCAGCAATGCGGGCCGCTGCGGATGGGCGGCGCGGAAGGCGGCGAGCGCGGCGGCCGAGCGGCGCGCGTGCAGCACGACCAGCAGGTCGGGCACGGCGTCGCCGGGCTGCCAGCCGGCGCCGACGGCCACGCGGTAGTCGCGCGCCAGGAAGCGCCGCCAGCGGCTGGCGGTCTGCCAGTTGCCGTTGTTCTCGTGCGCCGAGGCGGGGCTGACGATCAGGATGGAGGGACGGGACATGAAGGCGTGAGGGCAGGGCGGTCCGGTACAATGCGCGCATGACCGACAAGCACGCATCGTTCCGCAACGCGGGACCAGGGGAGCTGGCCGTCGCGCTGCAGGATGCGCGCGATTATACGCTGGCGCTGTTCGACATGCTGGCCGCGGCCGGCTACGCCGACGCGGCCAACGTGCCGCGCCTGCCGATCGTCAATCCGCCGCTGTGGGAGCTCGGCCACACGGCCTGGTTCGCCGAATGGTTCGTGCTGCGCGCCGCCAGCGGCAGCCAGCCGGGCGAGGCCGAAGGCCATTCGCTGCTGGCGCGCGGCGACGACTGGTTCGATTCCGGCAACGTGCCGCACCGCGCGCGCTGGTCGCTCGACCTGCCCGGGCCGGGCGCGCTGAAGACCTATTGCCGCGAGGTGCTGGACCGCATCCTCGACCGCCTGGCGCGCGCGCCGGACGACGACGCCGCCCTGTATCCGTACCGGCTGGCGCTGGCGCACGAGGACATGCATGGCGAAGCGCTGCTGTACACGCTGCAGACGCTGGGCGTGCCGGTCGAGGCGGCGCGCGCCAGCTACGTGGCGCCGGCGCCGCTGCCGCGCGGCGAGATCGCCTTTGCCGGCGGCACCTTCCTGCGCGGCGGCGACCAGTCGCGCGGCTTCACCTTCGACAACGAGCGCGCCGCCGCACCGTGCCGGGTCGCGCCGTTCGCCATCGATGCCGGCCTCGTCGCGAATGCCGCCTATCTCGATTTCGTGCGCGACGGCGGCTACCAGCGCGCCGCGTTCTGGAACGAGGCGGGCCGCGCCTGGCTGATGGCGCAGGAGCGCGCGGCGCCGCGCTACTGGCGCCGCGACGGCGCCGGCGGCGACGGCTGGTGCCTGGAGCGCTTCGGGCGCACCGTCGCGCTCGACCCGGGCCAGCCGGTGCGCCACCTGACGCTGCACGAGGCGCGCGCCTGGTGCGCCTGGGCCGGCCGCCGCCTGCCGACGGAAACGGAATGGGAATTCGCCGCGACGTCGGGCCGGCCGGGCTTCGCCTGGGGCCAGGCGTGGGAATGGACGGCATCGAGCTTCCTGCCCTGGGACGGCTTTTGCGCGGACCGCTACCGCGAATATTCGGCGCCCTGGTTCGGCAGCCGCCAGACGCTGCGCGGCGCCTCGTTCGCGACGCCGGCGCGCATGCGCTCGCCGTATTTCCGCAATTTCTTCACGCCGGAGCGCGACGATATCTTCGCCGGATTCCGTTCCTGCGCCATCTAGGCGGCGCATCAAACAGGCGGCGCACAAAAAAAAGCCCCCGCACGGGGCGGGGGCGATCTCGGCGCACCCGTCAGGGTGCGTTCAACGACGCGGGATCAACGCTCGCCGAAGCTGCGGCGGGCGCCGTCGGCCGAGCGCGGGTGGGCGCTGCCGTAGCCGCCGCTGCGTTCGCGGCGCTGGCCGCCTTCGCTGCCGGCGCGGAAGCCGCCTTCGCTGCGGAAGCCGCCTTCGCGACGCTGGCCTTCGGCGCCGCGCGGACCGCCTTCGGTACGGAAGCCGCCTTCACGGCGCTGGCCTTCGGCGCCACGATAGCCGCCGCCTTCGCGCGGCGCGCCTTCCTTGTGGAAGCTGCGCTGGCCCGGCTTGCCGTGGCCATTGCGGCCGTCGCCCGGCTTCCAGCCCGGACGGGCGGCCGAACGCGGGGCCGGCGCACGCTTCGGCTCGAAGCCTTCGACCACGTCGACCGGGATGGTCTGCTTGGTGAAGCGCTCGATGCGGCGCACGTTCATGTTCTCGGCGTGGTTCACCAGCGACACGGCAACGCCGTTGCGGCCCGCGCGGCCGGTACGGCCGATGCGGTGCACGTAGTCTTCCGGGAACTTCGGCAGGTCGTAGTTCACCACGTGGGTGATGTTCGGCACGTCGATGCCGCGCGCGGCGACGTCGGTTGCGACCAGCACCTTGACGCTGCCGCGGCGCAGGCTGTCCAGCGTGCGGTTGCGGGCGCCCTGGTGCATGTCGCCATGCAGCGCGGCGGCGGCGAAGCCGGCGATGTTCAGGCGGTCGGCGATCATGTCGGCGTCGCGCTTGGTGGCGGTGAACACCACGGCCTGGTCCAGCGTCTCGTCGCGCAGCAGGTGGTCGAGCAGGCGGTTCTTGTGCGACAGGTCGTCGACGAAGTGCACCTTCTGCGAGATGTTCTCGTGGCGCTGGGTGGCGCTGGCGATCTGGATCACCAGCGGATCCTTGGTGATGCGGCGGGCCATGTTGCCGACCACGCCGTCCAGCGTGGCCGAGAACAGCATGGTCTGGCGCGATGCCGGCGTGGCGGCGACGATCTTCTCGATGTCTTCGATGAAGCCCATGTCGAGCATGCGGTCGGCTTCGTCCAGTACCAGGACTTCGAGCTGCGAGAAGTCGATCTTGCCCGATTCCATGTGGTCGATCAGGCGGCCCGGGGTGGCGACCAGGATTTCCGGATTCTTGGCCAGCAGTTGCATCTGCTTGGGATACGGCATGCCGCCCAGGATCGAGACGGCGCGGATGCGGCGCATGAAGGCCGTGTACTGCTCGGTGGCGTTGGTGACCTGCAGCGCCAGTTCGCGGGTCGGGGTCAGGACCAGCATCTTCGGCTGGGCGGGCTTGAAACGGACGCGCTCGCCACGGGCGCGCGCAGCCTGCGCTTCCTGCGCCGGGGTGCGGCCGGCCTGCGCCGGTTCCATGTCGGCGAACTTGTTCAGCGCCGGCAGCATGAATGCGGCGGTCTTGCCGGAACCGGTTTGCGAGGACACCAGCAGGTCGCGGCCGGCGATGCCCGCAGGGATGGCCTGTTCCTGGACCGGGGTCGGCTTTTCGTAACCTGCCTGCTCGACTGCCTTGACGATGGACGCGTGCAATCCTAATGCTTCAAAACTCATTGTTTAATTTACTCTCGATAGATCGGTGAGCGTTCCCGCACGGCGACTGGCGCACGAAACGACAACGCGAAATAGCAACGCGAGCCAACAAACGAAATGACTCAAAGACAAAGAAATTTCGGCACAAAAGCTTTGCGCCGGGACGGTGCCATGATGCGGCACCCAGGGCGGGAGGGCTTTATGAATGGGCGCTGATAGGCGCCGGGGCTTGCGAAGCTGCTGATTGTACTGCTATCCGGTGAGCTGCTTCGTCATGGGAACGTACGAACTTTGCGTAACGTCAAACGACTGGGGGAAATCTGTATATTGCAGCGCACAACCAGCACTATACCTGAAAACCCGAAAGCGTGCACGAACACCTGCAATTCGCGTTGGCGGCCATCGTTGGCCGCCAACGCATCCGACACGCATCCCGCAGGCGCCGCGCGGGATGCGCCGTCCGGGCTTACTCGATCGAGCAGCTGCCCGGCGGGTAGTGGCACAGCCTGTTATACGTGGTGCAGGCGCTGGCGCTGCCCGCTTCGCAGTCGAGCCGCATGTATTCGCACGTTACGCAATCCGGGGCGGCCCATGCGCTGACCCCGGCCGACAGGCCGAGGCCCAGGCCCAATGCGAAAATGGCTTTCTTGAAACTGATCATTGTGTTCTCGCTTTCAAAAATGTTTCGAAAGAAGGATGGTTCCTCGTTTGAGGTTTCACAATGTTAGCAGGGAGAAATCACCCGGTGCGGGTAAATGGGGCCGGCCGCAGCCGGCCGGTATCAACGGCGCTTGCGGCCGTTGGCGTTGACGGCGGGCTTGCGCGACACGCGGTTCTTGATCTCGGCCACGGCATGCGCCGCGCTGGCCTTGATGCGTTGCACGCCGCTCAATTTCTTGCCCTTGCGCGACTCGCCGCGGTCGGCCTCGAGCATCATCTGCGCGTTCTCGACGATGTTCTCGGTGATGTCGTTGTGGGCCGTCGCCTCGGTCCGGGGGACCAGGATGGTGGAGCCGGCCTTCAGGCGCATCTGCGGCGGGATGTTGTTGGCCTGGCGGATGACTTCCGGCGTGGTGCCGAACTTCGAGGCCAGCGAGGCGACGTTTTCCTTCGCCGAGGTGATCTTGTGCGTGGTCCAGGACGACAGCGCCTGGCCCCATTGCGCCAGGTTCAGGTGGAATTTCTCGGCGTTTTCCTTGGGCAACAGGATCTGCGAGTCGCCGGCGATGACCGGCTTCTTGAATTGCGGATTGAGCGCCTTGAATTCGTCGATCGACATCTCCGCCAGCTGGGCCGCCACGGCCAGGTCGATGTCCGAGGTCTTGTCGACGGTGGTGAAGTAGGGCTGGTTGTCGATCAGCGGCAGCGCCACGCCGTACTGGCCCGGGTTGGCGATGATGTTCTTGACGGCCTGCAGGCGCGGCACGTAGTTGCGGGTTTCCGCCGGCATCAGCTCGGACAGGCTCTCGAAATCGGTGGGCTTGCCGAGTGCGCGGTTGCGCTGGATGGCCTTCTGAACATTGCCTTCGCCCCAGTTATACGCAGCCAGGGCCAGCTGCCAGTCGCCGAACATCGTGTACAGGCGCTGCAGGTAGGTGAGGGCAGCGTCGGTCGAAGCCAGCACGCCGCGGCGCTCGTCCTTGAACATGTTCTGCTGCAGGTTGAAGGTCTTGCCGGTGTCCGGCACGAACTGCCAGATGCCGGCCGCGTTGGCGGTCGACAGCGCCTGCGGGTTGAACGCGGATTCGATCACCGGCAGCAGCGCCAGCTCGGTCGGCATGCCGCGCTTTTCCAGTTCCTGGACCACGTGGTACAGGTACAGCGACGCGCGGCTGGAAATGCGCGCCAGGTTGTCCGGACGGCTGGCGTACCACTGCACGTGCTTGGCGACCAGCGTGTTGTCGACGTCGGGAATGGCGTAGCCGCTGCGGATACGGGCCCACAGGTCGGGGTCGCGGTAGTCGTCGGATTTGCTGCTGCCCAGGGCTTGCGGCAGGCTGGCGCGGGTCGTCGCCGTGGCACTGGCGCCAAGCGCGGCGGCGCCCGGCGCGCTGTCGGCGGCATGGCCCAGCAGGGGAGCGAGAAAGAGGAGGACGGCAAGGGCCTGCGTGGTGCGGGTCGTTTCGTACATGGCTTTCCAGTGTTGCGTTCAGGAACGTCAGGACTGACGAGTAAGGGGGCAGTGTACGGACCAGTCCGTGAGTCAGTCAAGAAATATGTCGGCGCGGTTACAAAAAACCTTGCCTACGCTTTTTGGCAACTTCATGTTTTCCAGTGTCAATACGGCAGGGAGTATGGTCGAGCTCGATAGCGTCTTTACTATGGGGAATCAGCTGGCTATCGCGATACACCAGGGGAGTACCGCCATGGGGCCGGGCCGCGCCGCCGGCTTTCCCGGCGTCGTCCAGGACCGGCGGCGGTATTGCGGCCGGCTAATACCAGATGTGCCGGCCGTGTTTGCCATGCTGGCCGGGCTTGGCGTTTCGTCCATGAGCGCACGCAAATGCGCGTACAATGCCGGACCTGCACGACGCATTTTTGTATTTTCTGAAAGCATTACCATGAGCACTGCCAACCTCAATGCGGACGACGACGCCATCGTCGCCGCCACCCGGCGCTGGCTGGAGCGCGCCGTCATCGGCCTGAATCTGTGCCCGTTCGCCAAGTCGGTGTATGTCAAGGAGCAGGTGCGCTACGTCGTCTCGCCGGCGCGCACGCCGGAAGAACTGCTGGAAACCCTGATGAACGAGTTGCAGGACCTGGCCGACACCGATCCGGAGAAGACCGATACCACCCTGCTGATCCATCCCTTCGTCCTGAACGACTTCGCCGACTTCAACGAATTCCTCGACGTGGCCGATGCCGCCGTCGAGGACATGCATCTCGACGGCGAACTGCAGGTGGCGAGCTTCCACCCCGACTACCAGTTCGCCGACACTGCCCCGGACGACATCTCGAACTACACCAACCGCGCGCCGTACCCGATCCTGCACCTGCTGCGCGAGGCGAGCATCGACCGCGCCGTGGAAGCCTTCCCGGACGCGGCCGACATCTTCGAGAAGAACATCGACACCATGGACAAGCTCGGCCACGACGGCTGGGACAAGCTCGATGTCGGACCGGCCCGCTGACGCGGCGGGGGCCGGCCCCCTGCCCGAACGCCCGGACACGCCGTGCGTCGCGGTCTGCTCGACGACCTTCGACGAGATCTGCCGCGGCTGCGGCCGCACCGTCATCGAGGTCGCGCACTGGGTGACGATGAGCCGGGCGGAAAAGGAAGTCGTATGGGTGCGCATCCTGGCGCAAGGGTATCCGCGCCGGAATAGCTGAGCCGCCTAGTCGTTGCCGCCCGGCTCCGCCGGCACCATCTCCATGATCGCATCGCGCTTGTCCAGCAGGTGGCGGCGCAGGATCGCCGCCAGGCGCTGGCCGTCGCGCGTTGCCAGCGCTTCGATCATCTGTTCGTGGTCGCGCGCGGCGCTGTCCCATTTCGCCGCCTTGAAGTTCGACTTGAAGCGCAGCGCCTGCAGGCGCCGGTTCATCATCAGGTAGGTCTGGTGCAGTACCGAGTTGCGCGCCGCCTCGCTGATTTTATTGTGGATCGCCTGGTTGCGGCCGTAGTAGCCGGGCAGGTCGTTGCGCGCCTTGCAGGCCAGCATGTCGTAGTGCAGTGCCTTGATGTCCGCCAGTTCCGCCGCCGTGATGCGCGCGCACGCCAGCTCCCCGGCCAGCGCTTCCAGGCCGCTCATGAACTCGAAGGTCTCGCGGATTTCGGTGCGCGACATCCGATAGACCGATGCGCCGCGGTTCGGGGCGATCTCGATCAGGCCTTCGAAGGCCAGCACCTTGAACGCCTCGCGCAGCGGCGTGCGCGAAATGCCCATCGTCTCGCACAGCTCGCGCTCGTTGAGCTTGGTGCCGGGAGGCAGCACCGCCTCGACGATCAGGTTGCGCAGGTGGCCGACCACGGTGTCGTGCAGGTGCTGCCGCTCCAGCTTCGGCAGGGCGGGCGCGGGCGCCCCGGTGCCGGCGTCGAATGCGACGACTGAATCTTGCATTCAAAAATCCTCATCTACGATGTTTTACCATTTTCACCAATTCTATCACCGCGGCACCGCCATCGAAGCGGCGCGGCAAGCCGCTGCAAATTCCCGTTGTCCCCGGCCGACTCTACTGCTATTCTGAATTTTGCATGCAAAATACAAAATAGACCATTCAATCTTGATGGAGGAGTCAATGCTCACACTGGATTTTCATCCCGCCGGACGCCACTTCCTGCAGATTCCCGGACCCAGCCCGGTCCCGGACCGCATCCTGCGGGCCATGAGCTACCCGACGATCGACCACCGTGGCCCCGAGTTCGGCGCGCTGGGCTTGCAGGTGCTGGCCGGCATCAAGAAGATCTTCAAGACCGAGCAGCCGGTCGTCATCTACCCGGCCTCCGGCACCGGCGCCTGGGAGGCCGCGCTGTGCAATACCCTGAGCCCGGGCGACCACGTGCTCATGGTCGAGACTGGCCACTTCGCCACGCTGTGGAAGAAGATGGCCGAGGCGCTGGGCCTGAAGCCGGAATTCCTGGGCCTGCCGGGCATCGAGGGCTGGCGCCGCGGCGTGCAGGCCGACCTGGTCGAGCAGCGCCTGCGCCAGGACGCCGGCCATGCGATCAGGGCGGTATGCGTGGTGCATAACGAAACCTCGACCGGCGTCACGTCGGACATCGCCGCCGTGCGCCGCGCCATCGACGCCGCCGGCCACCCGGCGCTGCTGCTGGTCGACACGATTTCCGGCCTGGCCTCGGCCGACTACCGCCACGACGAATGGGGTGTGGACGTCACCGTGTCCGGCTCGCAGAAGGGCCTGATGCTGCCGCCCGGCATCAGCTTCAATGCCGTGTCGCAGAAGGCGCTGGCCGCCAGCAAGACGTCGACCTTGCCGAAATCCTTCTGGGGCTGGTCGGACATCATCGAGATGAACGCCAGCGGCTACTGGCCCTATACGCCCAACACCAACCTGCTGTACGGCCTGGCCGAGGCGCTCGACATGATCCTGGGCGAGGGCCTGGAGAACACCTTCGCGCGCCACCAGCGCCTGGCGCTGGCCTGCCGCCGGGCGGTCGACGCCTGGGGCCTGGAGATCCAGTGCCAGGACCCGGCCGTGTACTCGCCGGTGCTGACCGGCGTCGTGATGCCGGAAGGCATCGATGCGGATGCGGTGCGCAAGATCATCTACGACAACTTCGACATGTCGCTGGGCACCGGCCTGGGCAAGCTGAAGGGCCGCATGTTCCGCATCGGCCACCTGGGCGAAGCCAACGACCTGACCCTGATGGCCACGCTGGCCGGCTGCGAGATGGGCCTGAAGCTGGCCGGCGTGCCGCTGGCCGGCAGCGGCGTGCTGGCCGCCATGGACGTGCTGGGCGCACAGAAGTCGCAGGCGCAACCGAAGGCCGCCTGACGCCTCCCGCCGCAGGCCGGCGCCGCAATACCGCAATACCGCAATACCTCAGGACCGCAGCACCGCACCACGAACTGGACTTGACGAAGCAACCGGCGCCGGCGCGGGCGGATCCCCGCGCCGGCACTTCACGACACGCCCGTACCGCTCCAGTCCCGCGGAGGACTGCGCCCGAACATGGCGGCGGCCCGGTGCATAAAGGAGACAACATGAAAGTTCTGCGCTTGCGGGCGACGACCGTCGTCCTATCGATGCTTTGCATGATGTACTTCATCACTTACCTGGACCGCGTCAATGTCAGTACCGCGGCGGTCGGGTTCGGCAAGGAATTCAACCTGTCGAAGACGGAGATCGGCCTGGTGTTTTCCGCCTTCGCCTATCCCTACCTCGTGTTCCAGATCATCGGCGGCTGGGTCAGCGACCGCTTCGGCGCGCGCCGCACGCTGATCTGGTGCGGCCTGCTGTGGGCCGTCGCCACCATCCTCACGGGCTTCGCCGGCGGCCTGGCGTCGCTGCTGATGGCGCGGCTGCTGCTGGGCTTCGGCGAGGGCGCCACCTTCCCGGCGGCCACCTCCGCCATGGCGCGCTGGGTCGCCAAGGACAACCGCGGCTTCGCCCAGGGCATCACGCACGCGTTCTCGCGCGTCGGCAACGCGGTGGCGCCGGCGGCCGTGGTGTGGATCATGGCGGCGCACGGCTGGCGCGAATCGTTCTACATCTTCGGCGCCATGAGCCTGGCCTGGGTGCTGGTCTGGGCCTGGGTCTTCACGGAGGATCCGGCCAGGCACCCGCGCATCACGGCGCAGGAACTGGACGCCCTCCCGCACGCCAAGAAGAAGACCGTGCAGGTGCCCTGGGGTGCGTTGTTCATGCGCATGCTGCCGGTGACCCTCGTGTATTTCTGCTACGGCTGGACGCTGTGGCTGTTCCTGAGCTGGATCCCGCAGTACTTCCTGCACAGCGACGACATGGACATGAAGAAGTCGGCGCTGTTCGCCTCCGGCGTGTTCTTCGCCGGCGTCGTCGGCGACACGCTGGGCGGCATCGTCAGCGACCGCATCCTCAAGCGCACCGGCAACCTGCGCAAGGCGCGCAGCCACATGGTGGCCGTGTGCATGCTGCTGACCCTGCTGTCGCTGCTGCCGCTGCTGTTCGTGCACAGCCTGACGGTGTCGATCCTGAGCCTGAGCGCCGGCTTCTTCTTCGCCGAGCTGACGATCGGCCCGATGTGGGCCATGCCGATGGACATCGCGCCGGATTGCTCCGGCACGGCCAGCGGCATGATGAATACCGGTTCGGCGCTGGCGGCGATCATCTCGCCGGTCCTGTCGGGCTACCTGATCGACCGGACCGGCAACTGGGAACTGCCGTTCATGGGCAGCATGCTCCTGATGGCCATCGGCGTGGTGCTGGCGTTCCGCATCCAGCCCGACGACACGTTCCGGCAGGCGCGCACCGTGTCCGACGATGGCGCCGTCGAGCACCACGCCTGAGCACGTACCCGAGCGGCGTCAGACACTGCCGATGAAGTCGCGCTTGCCGATGTCCAGCCCGTTGTGGCGCAGGATGTCGTAGGCGGTGGCGGCGTGGAAGTAGAAGTTGGGCAGGGCGTAGTGCAGCAGGTAGGCCTGGCCCTTGAAATGGCGTTCGCCGGCGCCGCTGCCGATGGTCACGTCGCGCCCGGCGCCGGCGTCGACCGCCTCGCGCGCCACGCTGTCGAGGAAGGCCTGGGTCTTTTCCAGGCGCGCCTGCAGGCCGGCGAAGTCCTGCTCGACGTCGTCGTAGCGCGGCACCTCGACGCCGCCCAGGCGCGCCGCCGCACCCTTGGCGAAGTCGGTCGCCAGCTGCACCTGGCGCAGCAGGGGGAACATGTCCGGGAACAGGCGCGCCTGCAGCAGCGCGTCCGGATCGATCTTCTTCGCATCCACATGGGCCTCGGCCTTGTCCAGGATGGCGGCCAGGCTGCCCAGGATCTGGCGGAACACCGGGATCGAGGCGTCGTACATCGACATCGTCATCATCACTCCTCCACATAAAGATGGCGATGATAGCAAGCCCGCGCCCCGGGCGTGGCGGCGCGGTCACGCAATGGGATGGTCGCCTTCACCGGTCACCACATTTAAGTGACTTATGGCAACTTTTGTGTGCATAATCCCATACCGAACACCTATTGATATGCCTCAACGCGCCGCTCGTCCGTTGCGATCCGCGGCTTTTTCTATTTATGTTCATCAGGCAATTCATCTCCAGGATGGCGCCGCGCGCCCTGCCTTCCCGCCTCGCCCGCCTGTACGGGCGGTCGCTGTATGGCGCCCTGTTGCTGATGATGTTCGGCGGCATGGCGATGCCGGCGCTGGTGGGCGGCTACCTGCTGATCGGCGTGCAGGAGCAGGGCGAGTCGCGCCGCGCGCTCGACGATACCCTGCAGCGCAACGCCGACATCCTGGCGCTGGGCATGCAGGAGCCGTTGTGGAACATGAATGCCGACGCCGCGCGCTCGCTGGTCGATTCGGTGATGCGCGATCCGTCCGTGCTGCGCGTGCTGGTGCGCGCCCAGGACGGCGAGGAAGTGGTCGACCAGCGCGCCCCGGCCCAGGCCGACGGCCAGGTGCTGCGCGCCGAGCGCAACGTGACGGTGCGCGGCCAGCCGATCGGGCGGGTGGTCGTCGAGATGGACGACAGCCATAGCCAGCACGATCTGCGCGTCAAGCAGTGGCGCTATGCGATGGTGCTGGCGGGCCAGCTGGCGGTGTCGCTGCTGCTGATCGTGCTGCTGCTCAAGCACCGCCTGGCGGCGCCGCTGCGCAGCCTGATGCATTTTTCCGACCGTCTCTCGCGCGGCAAGTTCGATGCGCCGCTGGTACTGACGGCGCAGGACGAGCTGGGCCGCCTGGGCCGCCAGCTCGAGCGCATGCGCATCGCGATCGGCGAGCTGTTCGCCGACATCGGCCGGCGCGAGGAACGCTTCCGCACCATCGTGACCCAGGTGCCGGGCGCCGTGTTCCGCGCCCGCGCCGGCGGCGCCATCGACTTCGTCAGCGAGGCGATCGAGGAGATTTCCGGCTGGCCGGCGCGGCGCTTCATGGGCGAGGGCATCGACTGCTGGATCGACCTGGTCTGCCCCGAGGACCGGCGCACCTATTACCGCCTGCTGAAGGACGCCGTGCAGGCGCAGCGTCCGTACCAGGTCGAGTACCGGATCGTCGACGCCTTCGGCATCGAGCGCTGGGTGCTCGAGAGCGGCCAGCCGGGCGGCGACGGCAGCGGCACCTGGATCGACGGCATCATTTCCGACATCAGCGAGCGCAAGTACAACGAGATGCGCATCGAGGCGCTGCTGGCCGAGCAGGGCGCGGTGCTGGACAACGTCATGTTCGGCATCCTGCACGTGCGCAAGCGCCACCTGGTGTCGACCAACCGCCGCTTCGACGAGCTGTTCGGCTACGACGAAGGCGAGCTGGCCGGCGATGCGCTGGTGGTGCTGTTCCCCAGCGTCGACGACTACGAGCGCGGCGAGGCGCAGTGCATGCCGGTGCTGACGGCCGGCAGCGACTTCACCGGCGAACTGCAGTTCCGGCGCCGCGACGGCAGCCTGTTCTGGTGCATGGTGAGCGGGCGCATGCTCGACCCGGAACAACCGGACGAGGGCAGCATCTGGGTGTTCGCCGACGTCAGCGAGCGCCGCGCCGCCGAGGAAAAGCTGCGCCTGTCGGCCACCGTGCTCGAATACATCGCCGACGGCGCGATGGTGATCGACGCCGACGGCCGCATCGTGGCCGTCAACCCGGCCTACACGCGCATCACCGGCTATGCGGAGGCCGAGGCGCTGGGCGCCTGGTCGGCGCTGGCGCGCATCGGGCGTCCGGGCGACGCGGCGTATGCGGGCATCTGGCGCGACCTCGAGGAATCCGGCTTCTGGCAGGGCGAGCTGCGCAGCCTGCGCAAGGACGGCGAAGCCTACCTCGAATCGCTGACGGTGTCGGCGGTGCGCGACGAGCAGGATGCCGTCACCCACTACGTGTGCGTGTTCAGCGACATCACCCGGGCGCGCGAATCGCAGGACCAGCTCGACCACCTGGCGCACCACGACCCGCTCACCGGCCTGCCGAACCGCCTGCTGTTCCACGACCGCCTGCAGCATGCGATGGCGCGCGCGGCGCGCGGTGGACGCCAGCTGGCCGTGATGTTCATCGACCTGGACCGCTTCAAGAACGTCAACGACACGCTCGGCCACCACGTCGGCGACGAGCTGCTCAAGCAGGTCGCGGCCACGCTGGCCGGCTGCCTGCGCGAGGGCGACACGCTGGCACGCCTGGGCGGCGACGAATTCATCGTGCTGCTCGAGGATGTCGACGGCGTGCGCGGCGCGCGCATGGTCGCGGAAAAGCTGATGCGCCTGTTCGAGCGGCCGGTGCTGGTGTCCGACTACGAATTGTTCGTCACCGGCAGCGTCGGCATCAGCCTGTACCCGCAGGACGGCGCCGACCTGAACGTCCTGATCCGCAACGCCGACGTCGCCATGTACCAGGCCAAGGCGCGCGGGCGCAACGGCTACCAGCTGTACGCGCCGTCGATGGAGGGCGAGGGCGCCATGCGCCTGCGCCTGGAAGCGCTGCTGCGGCGCGCGATCGAGAAGGACGAGATCAGCCTGGCCTACCAGCCGCAGGTGGAGATCGACAGCGGCCGCCTGATCGGCGTCGAGGCGCTGGTGCGCTGGCATAACCCCGAACTGGGCCAGGTGCCGCCGGCGCGCTTCATCCCGCTGGCCGAGGACATCGGCTTCATCGGCCAGCTCGGCGCCTGGGTGCTGGAAGAAGCCTGCCGCCAGATGGTGCGCTGGGAGGAGGACGGCCTGGCCGTGCCGAAGATGGCGGTCAACCTGTCCGGGCGCCAGTTCGACCGCGGCAGCGTGGCGCCGCTGGTGGCGCGCGTGCTGGCCGACACCGGCCTGGACGCCCGCCGCCTGCAGCTGGAAGTGACGGAATCGGTCATCATGAATACCGGCGACGCGCTCCAGTACATCAACGACCTGCACGCGGTCGGCGTGGGCCTGGCCATCGACGACTTCGGCACCGGCTATTCCTCGCTGGCCTACCTGCGCCAGCTGCCGGTGCAGACGCTGAAGATCGACCGCAGCTTCATCAAGGACATCGCCGCCGGCCCGCAGGACGACGCCGGCGCGCAGGCCAACCAGGAAGCGATCGCCATCGCGATCATCCAGCTCGGCAAGAGCATGAACCTGTCGGTGATCGCCGAGGGCGTCGAGACGGCCGAGCAGGGCGCCTTCCTGCTGCGCCACGGCTGCAACCGCGCCCAGGGATATTTGTACGGCAAGCCGGTGGCGCCGCAACAGTTGCTGGCACAATGGAAGGACATGGATGCGCGACCCGCACGCGACGCCGAACGCCGCCGCGCCTAGGCGCGGGCGGCGCCGCTTCCTGCTCGGCGGCCTGGCGGCGGGCGGCCTGCTGCTGGTCGGCTGGGGCGTGGCCCCGCCGCGCCAGCGCCTGCACGGCGCCGCCGCGCCGCCGTTTCCCGCCGGCGCGGCGGCCCTGAACGGCTGGGTCGCCATCGCGCCCGACGGCGCGGTGTCCGTGGTCGCCGCGCGCAGCGAGATGGGGCAGGGCGTGCATACCGCGCTGGCCATGCTGCTGGCCGAGGAACTGGATGCGCCGCTGGACGCCGTGCGCATCGTCCCCGCGCCGGTGGACCGGATCTACGCCAACGTCGCCCTGTTGCGCGAGAACCTGCCGTTCCACCCGGACGACACCGGCCTCCTGAAGGACGGCGCGCAGTGGCTGGCGGCGAAGGCCGCGCGCGAACTCGGCATCATGTTCACGGGCGGCTCGACCAGCGTCAAGGATGCGTGGCGACCGCTGCGCGAGGCGGGCGCGGTGGCGCGCGCGCTGCTGGTGCGGGCCGCGGCCGCGCATTGGCGCGTCGACCCGGCCCGGCTGGCGACCGCGGACGGCGCCGTGCGCCATCCGGACGGCCGCACGCTGGGCTACGGCGCCCTGGCGGCGTCCGCCGCAGAGGCCGGGCGCGCGATCGGCCCCGCCGACGTGACCTTGAAGGACCCGTCCGCATTCCG
>DAMAFT010000021.1:0-15700 GCA_031995805.1 Massilia sp. | reverse complement strand
GCAACCACTGGGGCATGCTGTTCCAGGAAGGCGCGCTGTATTCGGCGCTGACCGTGTTCGACAACATCGCGCTGCCGCTGCGCGAGCTGCGCGCCCTGCCCGAGGACGTGATCCGCGACGCCGTGCTGCTCAAGATGGACATGGTGGGCCTGGGTCCGGGCGACGCGAATAAAATGCCGTCCGACCTGTCGGGCGGCATGGTCAAGCGCGCCGCCCTGGCGCGCGCGCTGGCGCTGGAGCCGCAACTGCTGTTCCTGGACGAGCCCACGGCCGGCCTCGACCCCGACCTGTCGGACACCTTCGTCGAACTGATCCTGAGCCTGCACCGCGAACTGCAACTGACCGTGGTGATGGTCACGCACGACCTCGACACGCTGTTCGCGCTGTCCTCGCGCATCGCCGTGCTGGCGGAAAAGCACGTGATCGCGGTCGGGCCGTCGTGCGACGTCCTGCGCGTCAAGCATCCGTTCATCAAACAATTTTTCCAGGGGCCGCGCGGCCAGCGCGCCCTCGAGGTGCTCGAAGAGCGCCAGGCCAGAAAGGAATCGGAAGACTGACATGGAAAACAGATCGTATGCCCTGATGACGGGCTTCTTCACGGTCGCGCTGCTGGTGGCGGCCATCCTGGTGGGCCTGTGGCTGAACCGCGACCGCACCGAGACGCATCCGTACGAGATCGTCACCACCCAGACCATCCCCGGCCTGAATCCGCAGGCGACGGTGCGCTACCGCGGCCTGGAGATCGGGCGCGTGGACGATATCGTGTTCGACCCGCGCGTCACCGGCCAGATTCTCATCAAGCTGTCGATCGACGAGGGCGCGCCCGTCACCACCACCACCTTCGCCACGCTCGGCTACCAGGGCGTGACCGGCATCGCCTTCATCCAGCTCGACGACGAGCGCACCGGCTCGCCGCTGCTGAAAAGCGAGGGCAAGGGCGTGCCGCGCCTGCCGCTGCGCCCCGGCCTGCTGGACCAGCTGGAAAAGCGCGGCCTGGCGATCCTCGACAAGACCGAGCGCATCACCGACCGCGTGAACGAGGTGCTGAGCAAGGAAAACACCGACAAGCTGTCGGGCGCCATCGACAACATCGGCAAGGCGGCCGAGGCCTACGCCGCGATCCCGCAGCAACTGCAGCCGACGCTGGCGCGCCTGCCCGCGCTGGAAAGCAAGTTCGACCAGACCCTGGGCTCGGTGCAGGGCGCGGCCGACGGCATCAAGGTCACGGCCGACAACTACAACCGCCTGGCCGAGAGCCTGCAGGCGCCGGGCGGCCCGGTCGAACGCGCCGCCACCGCCCTCGATTCGCTCGGCGGCGTGACCTCCGACCTCGAGCTGCACACGCTGCCGCACGTGGTCGAGATGGCCGACGAGGCGCGCACTTCGCTGCGCGCCGTGCGCCGCACCGTGACCGGCCTGGGCGACCGCCCGCAAAGCATCCTGTTCGGCGCCCCGAACCCGGAACCGGGTCCCGGCGAGCCCGGCTTCGTGCCCCCGACCAAATGAGGAAACCCGTGATTCCGCTTCCGACCCGCACCCTGGCTGCCTGCATCTGCGCGCTCATCGTCTCCGGCTGCGCCTCGCAGAAAGGCCAGCCGACCACGCAGTTCGACTTCGGCCCCGCGCTGGCCGCGGCCGCCGCCCCTGCCGCCGCCCCCGCGGCCGCGCCGGCCGCGATCGTCGTCACCGACGTTACCGGCTCGACCGCCCTGGACAGCGAGCGCATGGTTTACCGCCTGAGCTATGCCGATGCGATGCAGGCGCGCACCTACGCCAACAGCCGCTGGACCGCCAACCCGCTGCAGCTCATGACCCAGCGGATCAAGACGCGCATCGGCCAGTCCGGCGCGCGCGTGCTGTCCGAGACCGATGCCTCGCTCGGCATCCCGCTGCTGCGCATCGACGTCGACGAATTCGTCCACGACTTCGCCGGGGTGGCGCAGAGCAGCGGCCAGGTGGCCGTGCGCGCCTCGCTGTTCCGCGGCCACACGCTGGTCGACCAGCGCAGCTTCGTGCACAGCACCCCGGCCGCCAGCGCCGACGCCGCCGGCGGCGCGCGCGCCCTCGCCGCCAGCACCGACGCCGTCGCGGCCGATATCGTGGCCTGGCTCGGCACGCTCGACCTGAACCGTCGATGACCGAGCTGGAACACGAGGCCGGCCATCCGCGCGCCTCGCCGGTCGCGCGTGCGACCTTGCTGGCCTACCTGCTGCTGATCGTCTACGCAAGCTGGTTCCCGTTTTCCGGCTGGCGCAGCACCGGCCTGTCGCCCTTCACCTTCCTGAACCTGCAGCCGCAGCGCTACTGGACCGGCTTCGACGTCATGACCAACATCGTCGGCTACATGCCGTTCGGCGCGCTGCTGGTGCTGTCGCTGTACCCGACGGTGCGGCGCGGCTGGGCCGTGCTGGTCGCGGCGATCACCGGCATACTGGTCTCCGGCACCATGGAGGCCGTGCAGAACTACCTGCCCAGCCGGGTGCCGTCGAACCTCGACCTGCTGACCAATTCGGCCGGCTGCCTGGCCGGCGCCATCGTCGCGGCCTGCTTCGCCCACCTGCTGCTCGACCAGAGCCGCCTGTACCGGCTGCGGCGGCGCTGGTTCGCCGCGCACGCCAGCCAGGGCCTGGTGCTGGTGGCGCTGTGGCCGCTGGCCCAGGTCTACCCGCAGGGCTACCTGTTCGGCAACGGCCAGGTGCTGCCGCTGCTGTCGGAATGGCTGTCCGACTGGCTCGACACCGACATCGACCTGGTCGCCATGCTGCGCGGCGACGACATCATGTCGGTCGAACAGTACTGGCTGTCGGAAACCATCATCACCGCCTGCGGCATGACCGGCGCCGCCCTCGTGCTGCTGTGCCTGACCCGGCGCGGCGCCCCCAAGCCGTGGCTGATGCTGGCGCTGGTGGCGACCGTCCTGCTGGTCAAGACGCTGGCCAGCTCGCTGTTCTTCGCGCCCGACAATGCGCTGGCCTGGCTCACGCCGGGCGCCGAGGGCGGCCTCCTGATCGGCCTGATCATGCTGGCCGGCCTGGCCTTCGCCCCGCAGGCGGCGCAGCGCCGTCTGGCCGTGGTGACGCTGGTGCTGTCCCTGGTGGTCGTGAATACGATCCCGGACAACCCGTATTTCGTCTCCACGCTGCAGGCCTGGCAGCAGGGCAAGTTCCTGAACTTCAATGGGGCGGCCCAGTTCCTGGGCATGGCCTGGCCGTTCATCGCCCTGTGGTTCCTGCTGCTGCCGTCGCACCGGCTGAACCGCCAATAGTACCGATACGCCTCGCTAAAGCCGCGCTTAAGCCCGAGGGCGTATGATGGCGGGGCACCGCATTCATTTGGAACCGCCATGAACGACCAATCCTTCTACGAGCACCACGTCTTCTTCTGCACCAACGAACGCGAAGGCAAGGACGCCCGTCCCAGCTGCGGCAAGCATTGCAGCGCCGACGCCATGAAGCACGCCAAGGAACGCATCAAGCACCTGGGCCTGAACGGCCCGGGCAAGGTGCGCATCAACAAGGCCGGCTGCCTCGACCGCTGCGAGGAAGGCCCGGTCGTCGTGATCTACCCGCAGGGCACCTGGTACACCTACGTCGACAACGAAGACATCGACGACATCATCGACCACCACATCGTCAAGGGCGAAACCGTCGAGCGCCTGAAGATCTGAACATGAACAAGAATTCGCAAAAGTTTTACCTGACCGGCCACGCCGGCAAGATGGAATGCGTGCTGGACGAACCCGAAGATGGCGCGCCGCGCGGCATCGCCCTGGTGGCGCATCCGCATCCGCTGTATGGCGGCACCATGGACAACAAGGTCGCGCAGACGCTGGCGCGCGCCTTCGTCGGCCTGGGCTACGTGACGGCGCGCTTCAACTTCCGCGGCGTCGGCGAATCGGAGGGCACGTACGACGAAGGCCGCGGCGAGACCGACGACATGGAGATCATGCTCGACCACATGCTGAAGGAATACCCGGGCCTGCCGTTCGCGCTGTCCGGCTTCTCGTTCGGCACCGTGGTCCAGGCCCGCCTGCAGCAGCGCCTGGTCGAACAGGGCCGCCCGGCCGAGCGCCTGGTACTGGTCGGCACCGCCGCCGGCAAGTGGCCGATGCCCGAGGTGCCGGCCGACACCATCCTGATCCATGGCGAACTGGACGACACCATCACGCTGCAGCAGGTGTTCGACTGGGCGCGCCCGCTCGACATTCCCGTCACCGTGATTCCCGGCGCCGACCACTTCTTCCATCGCAAGCTCGTGCACATTAAAAATCTTGTCGCACAACTGTGGAAACGTGACATCTAGGCCGCCCATCGGCCTATACTAACGCTCCGTCTTTTTCTCGGGCAACGCCTGCCGCGTTGCCCCTGTCTCTCCACTGTCGACCTTTTGTTTCCCATGAAAAAGTTAATCGCGGCCCTGGCCGCCAGTGCCCTCCTGATGTCCGCCGCCAGCGCCCAGACCGTGCCGGCCCCGCAAATCGCCGCCCGTTCCTGGCTCCTGCTGGACGCCACCAGCGGCCAGATCATCGCTTCGCAGGATCCCGACATGCGCATCGAGCCGGCGTCGCTGACCAAGATCATGACCGCCTACGTCACGTTCCAGGCCATCCGCGACAAGAAGCTGACGCTCGACCAGATGGTCACCGTGTCCGTGCGCGCCTGGAAAGTCGACGGCAGCAGCTCGAAGATGTTCATCGACCCGGCCACCCCCGTGAAGGTCAACGACCTGCTGTACGGCCTGATGGTCCAGTCGGGCAACGACGCCGCGGTGGCGCTGGCCGAAGCCGTGGCCGGCGACGAAGGCACGTTCGTCACGCTGATGAACCGCGAAGCCCAGCGCATGGGCATGAAGAACACCAGGTTCGCCAACCCGCACGGCCTGCCGTCGCCGGACAATTTCTCGACCGCGCGCGACCTGTCGATCCTGGCGTCGCACGTGATCAAGGATTTCCCCGAGTTCTACAAGATCGACTCGGTCAAGGAATTCACCTACAACAAGATCAAGCAGCAGAACCGCAACCGCCTGCTGTGGCTGGACCCGACCGTGGACGGCATGAAGACCGGCCACACCGAGGCCTCGGGCTTTTCCATGATCGCCTCGGCGCACCGCCCGAACGGCCCGGCCGGCGAACGCCGCCTGATCTCGGTGCTGTCCGGCGCCACCTCCGATTCGCTGCGCACGGCCGAGAGCCAGAAGCTGCTGAACTGGGGCTACCAGAACTTCGACACCGTCAAGCTGTACGCCAAGGGCCAGGCGATCGCCACGCCGGAAATCTGGAAGGGTTCCAGCTCGACCATCAAGATCGGCTTCCAGAACGATGTGCTGGTGACCGTGCCGAAAGGCGTGGCCCAGAAGATGAAGCCGGTCCTGGAACGCAAGGATCCGATGGTGGCGCCGGTGGCGCGCGGCGCCCAGGTGGGCACGCTGAAGATGGTCGTCGACGGCAAGCCGCTGCTGGCGCTGCCGGTGGTGGCGCTGGACGAGGTGCCGGAAGCCAGCATCTTCGGGCGCGCCTGGGATTCGATGCGGCTCTGGATGAAATAATCCTTTTCGCCCGTATCGAATGACACGTCGTTCCCGCCTCTGCGGGAACGACGTTTGTGGGTTCGCTATAATCATCCGACCCGCTTTTTCGAAAGAACACGAATGACCGCCACCCTGCCCCGCGACCTCTCCTGCCCCCGCATCGCCACCCGCAAGGATGGCAATGGCGGTCTCGAACTGTCCCGCATCGTGGCCGGCATGTGGCGCATGGTCGAATGGGACATGACGGTCGACCAGCGCGTCGCCTTCATCGAGCAGTGCATCGCCATGGGCGTGACCTCGTTCGACCACGCCGACATCTACGGCAACTACGGCGTCGAGGGCCAGTTCGGCGAGGCGCTGCGCGCCCGGCCTTCGCTGCGCGACCGCATCCAGCTGGTCAGCAAGTGCGGCATCAAGCTGCTGTCCAGCAAGCGCCCGCAGCACGCCATCCAGCACTACGACACCAGCGCCGCGCACATCGTGGCGTCCGCCGAGGAATCGCTGCGCCAGCTGCACACCGACCGCCTCGACCTGCTGCTGATCCACCGCCCCGATCCGCTGATGGACTTCGACGAGATCGCCGGGGCGTTCGCGCAACTGAAGCAGGCCGGCAAGGTGCTGCACTTCGGCGTGTCGAACTTCAGCCGGCACCAGTTCGAGTCGCTGGACCGCCGCATCGCGCTGGCCACGAACCAGGTCGAATTCTCGCCGCTGCACGTGGCGCCGATGTTCGACGAGACCTTCGACGGGCTGCAGGACCTGGGCGTCGCGCCGATGATCTGGTCGCCGCTGGCGGGCGGGCGCCTGTTCTCCGCGCACGACGCCAATGCCGAGCAGCTGCGCCTGGTGATCAAGGAGATCGCCGACCGCCTGCACCAGCCCTTCGCCAGCGTGGTGTTCGCCTGGATCCTGCAACTGCCGTCGCGCCCGGTCCCCCTCACCGGCAGCGGCCGCATCGAGGCGGTCGCCGTGGCGGTGGCCGGCACCACGTTCCAGCTGTCGCGCAGCGACTGGTTCGCGATCCTGCGCGCGGCGCGCGGCCACGAAGTGGCCTGAGCCAGGGGACGGCGTACGCCATGCCCGACCAGATCCGCATCGTCGAGGGACGCGCCCTGACGGCGCAGCAGAAGAAGGACCTGCTGAACCGCCTGGCGCGCGTCGAGGGCCAGTTGCGCGGCATCCAGAAGCTGGTGGCGCTGGCCGACGCGCCGGGCGACGTCGACGCCGTGGCCCAGCAGATGGCGGCGGCGCGCAAGGCGCTGGACCGCTCGTTCGTGCAGCTGCTGGCCGGCAGCATCGTCACCCATGCGGATGGCGCGCAGGACGTCGAGGCGGCGCGGCAGGGAGCGGCGCATATCGCGGCGCTGCTCGACAAGTTCGCGTAATCGGAACCGCGCATGGTGCGAGGGGTCAGAGCCCGGTGTTGCTTTTCAAGGGGCTCTGACCCCGGTGTAAAACGAAGCCGCGCACGCGCCGTTCATTCCGCGGCGTCGTCGTACACCTTCGGCGGCGCGATGCCGCTCCACCCGCCTTTCCACGCGATGTTGAGCAGCAGCGTCGCCCCGATGTAGAACACGAAGAACAGCGCGAAGAAGCGCGTCTGCAGCACCGCCAGCAGCGCCACGCACACGCCCATGCCCACGAACACGGCCTTCGACTTCGGCTGCTTGGAGCTGGGGAAGCGCACCGTCGACACCATCAGCGTGCCCACCGCCACCATCAGCAGCATCACCAGGAAGGACTGCGCCATGGTCGCCACCGGATCGGGCCAGGCCACCACCACCGACGCCACGCAGGCCGCGCCGGCGGTGATCGGCATGCCGGTGAAGTAGCGCGGATCGGTCTTGCCGACCATGACGTTGAAGCGCGCCAGGCGCAGCGCGCCGCAGGCGACGAACACGAAGCAGGCCAGGCCGCCCATGCGCACCAGGGTCGGATGGGCGGCGCCCAGCTGCGCGAAGCCGTAGCAGTACAGCAGCAGGCCGGGCGCGCAGCCGAAGTTCATCACGTCGGCGATCGAGTCGAGCTGCACGCCGAACGCGGATTGCGTGTTGGTGGCGCGCGCCACGAAACCGTCGAGCGCATCGAACACGCCGGCCAGCACCAGCAGGATCGCGGCGAGCCGGTAGTCGGCCGGATCGCCCACCGGGGCATTGTCCACCGAGATCACGATGCTGCCGAAGCCGCAGGCGATCGACAGCAGGGTCACGAAGCTGGGCAGGGCGAACTTGGCGCGCGCGAGGCGCTGCTGGCGGGGGGGTTTCAAGTTGTTTGCTCGATAAGACTGGAGAATGGCTTATTTTACATGGGCTTAGGCTGCGCCCGGAGATGTCGCCCGCAGCCGATTTGGCCTAGAATGGTGGCTCTTTTGGTCCGGCACCGACGAATGGGAGTGACAAGATGAGCAAACTGCATCGCACCAAGGCGCTTGCGGCCGCATTCGTCGCCGCCTGGGCGCTGGTTGCCTGCGGCGGCAACAACAACACCAACGACGGCAGCAATACCGGCAATGCGGGCGGCTCGAGCGGCTCGCCGTCGGGCGGTTTCTCGGGCGTCGACGCGAACGCGCCGACCCTCACCAACAACATCGCCACCGACGGCCTGGCCTGGATCAACTACCGCCGCTCGCAGGTCGGCATGTCCGCGATGGCGCGCAACGGCCGCATCGACATCGCCGCCCAGAGCCATTCCGAGTACCAGCGCATCAACAACACGGTCACGCACGAGCAGGTTTCCGGCCGCCAGGGCTTCACCGGCGCGACGCTGCAGGACCGCCTGGCCGCGGCCAACTATACGCTGCAAAACAACTATGCGTTCGGCGAAGTGATCTCGGCGGCCCCGAGCAATTCCGGCTTCTACATGGCCGAGGAACTGATCACCGCCATCTACCACCGTTTCGTGATCTTCGAGCCGGTGTTCAAGGAAGCCGGCACGGGCGCGGCGGGGTCATCGAACGGCTACAACTACTTCACCGCCGACTTCGCGGCCAACAACAGCCTCGGCGCCGGCCTGGCGGCCGGTACGCTGGCCACCTGGCCGTTCAACGGCCAAGCCCAGGTCCCGCTGAACTTCCTCAGCGACCAGGAAGAACCCGATCCGGTACCGAACCAGAACGAAGTCGGCTACCCGGTCAGCGTGCACACCAACCTCACGCGCACGCTGACGGTCGATGCCTTCACCATCCGCGCGCGCGGCGCCGCCACCGACCTGTCGACGCGCCTGCTGGCGTACGGCCGGGACACCAACACCACCACGCGCTCGGCCGCCGCCATCGTGCCGCTCGCCAGGCTGGCGGCCGCCACCACCTACGACGTCACCTTCATCGGCGCGGTCGACGGCACCGCCGTCAGCCGCACGTGGTCGTTCACGACCAGATAAGCGTCCTGTCCCGCCCATTCATGCTTATTTCCCCAGGTCCGCCGCTGCCGCCCGACACCGACGCCATCCCGGCCGTGGACCACGCGGGCGGCATCGCCCGCCTGATGGGCGACGGCGCCCTGTTCGCCCGCGTGCTCGGGCGCTTCCGCAACGAATACCGCCAGGCCGCCGACGACATCCGCCAGGCGCTGGACGCCGGCGACCTGGCGCTGGCGCAGCGCCGCGCCCATACCCTCAAGGGCGCGGCCGGCATGATCGAGGCGGTGCCGCTGCGCCAGGAAGCGCAGCGCCTGGAATACTTGCTGCTCGGCCGCAGTAGCGAAGGCAGTGACGGCGACGACGCGCATGCCATCCTGGCGCGGCTGCAGGTGGAACTGGGCCGGGTGCTGCACGAACTCGATGCGATCGCCGCCACGCTGCCGGAGCGGCCGGGCGCGCGCATCCGGCACGACATGGCGCCGGAACCCGGACAGGAAGATGCGCTGGAACGGCTGGCGGCCCTGCTCGACGAGGGCAATGGCGATGCGGTCGACCTGGTGCGCGACGCGGCGGGAGCGCTGAGCGCGCGCCTCGGCCGGGATGCCTACCGCGACGTCGCGCAGGCCGTCGAGTCCTTCGATTTCGACGGCGCGCTGGAATTGCTGCGGCGCGGGCCGGTGGCGGACTGACGCCGGCACGCGGGCAGCGCCGCCGTCAGCGGGTGTATTCCGCTTCTTCGTCGAACGAATCGGAACAGGACTTGCTGCAGAAACGGCGCACGCTGTCGAGCGGTTTCTCGCAATACCAGCACGCCCCCTTGGGTGGAAGGCTCTGGCGGGCCGGTACCGCTGCGCCGGAGACGGATCCGGAGATCGACGCGGCGATGAGCGGCTCGACGGCCACGCTCTTGTCCGGAAAACTTTCCTGTATCGTTTCCAAGGTTACCCCCTTACCGGCAACACGTCAGCGATGAGCATCGACGGCCTGGACGGCAATCGTCGATGACGCTGAGATTACTTCAGTGGAACACCGTGTGCATGAGAATCCGCAAGCAGTGCGGGTGCATTGCGTGCTTTTCCAGCTTATTTGCCAAATCATCGCCCAAGCAGTGTGCGCCGATTGCGCCGGCGCCGCAACGGCCGCGGCAATCGATGCCGTAGAAACAACGCTCGCGCGCACGTCCGCGGCAATCATTGCGATCGCGACCAAGCCATCCAGCTGCCGGAAATAATAGCAGTAATACCAGGGCCGCTGCGGGGGCGTTCAATCGTGCAGGCGACCCGTGTCGGATTCGCGACGGACGTCAGCGCTGCGGCTCGAGGGTGACGAACAGCGCGCCCGGCGCGGTCTCGAGGCGGGTGGGGACGAACTGCACGCCGGCGTAGCGCAGGTCTTCGGGACGGAAATCGTAGACCGGCATGTCGCGCACCAGCTGGTTCACGAGCAGGTCGGCGGCGCGTTCGAGGTCGCGCGCGCGGCGGCCGTCCATGCCGGCGATCTCGAAGCGGTCGACGTGGGTGTCGCCCAGGAACACGGCGTTGCGCGCGGCATCCAGCACCAGGTGGCCGGACAGCGCCATCGTGCCGTTCCAGGACTGGCGCAGGAAAGGCGGTGCCACCGACAGGTCGAGCAGCAGCGCCACGCGGTCGGTTTCCGGCTGGATGACGACTTGCGGGCGGGCCAGGCGCACGTCGAACAGGTCGAGCAGGCGGTTGTTCAGCGGGAAGCGGCGTTCCAGCCCGGCCTGCAGGCGCGCCTGCGACAGCTCGACGCGGCGCGGCCCGATGACGCTGGCGCACGAGGCCAGCAGGCCCGCGCCGCAGAGTGCCGCCGCCCCGATGCCGAAACCGCGCCGTGTGATTGCCATGCCTGTTCTCCCCCGAATCGATGATGGGGCAAGCCTAGCACATCCGCACCCGGCCGGTTCCTACAGCATCATGCCGCCCGAAGCCTCGATGCGCTGGCCGGTGATCCAGCCATTGTTTTCCGCCAGCAGCGCCGCCGCCGCCGCGCCGATGTCGTCCGGCAGGCCGGCGCGGCCCAGCGCCGTGAACGAGGCGACCATGCGGTTCACTTCCGGATTGTCGCGCACCATGCCGCCGCTGAAATCTGTCTCGATGGCGCCCGGCGCCAGCACGTTGACGGTGATGCGGCGTTCGGCCAGCTCGCGCGCCTGGTAGCGCGTCAGCACCTCGACGGCGCCCTTGGCCGCGCCGTACACGCCGGAACCGGGCAGGCTGACGCGCGCCAGGCCGCTCGACACGTTCAGGATGCGGCCGCCGTCTGCCAGCAGCGGCGCCAGCGCCTGCGTCAGGAACACCGGCGCCTTGAAGTGCACGGCGACGATGGCGTCGAACTGTTCCTCGGTGACCTCGGCCAGCGGCGCATGCAGGCTGGTGCCGGCATTGTTGACGAGGATGTCGAAGCGCTCGCGCCCCCAGCCTGCCAGCAACTGGCGCAGCGTGCCGGCGAAGGGGGCGAAGGCGCGGCTGTCGGCCACGTCCAGCTGCAGCGCGGCGGCGCGGCGGCCCAGCGCCTCGACGGCGGCGACGACCTCGCGCGCGGCCGCCGCGTTGGCCTGGTAGGTGATCACGATGTCGGTGCCGGCGCGCGCCAGGTGCAGGGCCATGTTGCGGCCGAGGCCGCGGCTGCCGCCGGTGATGAGTGCGATGCGTTGGGTCATGATGGACTCCTTGTGGAAAGAAGCCCAGTATATTTTTCAGGAATCGAGTAATAAACCAGCGGTTCCTGCATGCACTTTGCAGAATGGATGCATAATCGGCGTCATGGACGAACTCGACAACATCCAGGTCTTCCTGAAGGTGGCGGAGCTGGACAGCTTCAGCGGCGCCGCGCGCCAGCTCGGCCTGCCGAATGCGACCGTATCGGCCGCCGTGCGCCGGCTGGAACAGGAACTGGGCGTGCGCCTGCTGCAGCGGACCACCCGGCGCGTGCAGATGACGCAGGAGGGCGAAGCCTTCTATGCCCGCAGCCGCGCGCTGCTGGGCGAATTCGAGGACATGCGCGCCATGTTCCGGCGCGGCGCGGACAGCCTGGTCGGCCGGCTGCGCGTCGACATGTCGGTGGGCATGGCCACCAGCGTCGTGCTGCCGCGCCTGGGCGAATTCCTGGCGCGCCATCCGCGGTTGCAGGTCGACCTGGGCACGGCCGACCGCCGCGTCGACATCGTACGCGAAGGCTACGACTGCGTGCTGCGCGCCGGCCCGCTGGCCGATTCCAGCCTGGTGGCGCGGCCGCTGGGCAGCTACCGCATGATCAACTGCGCCGCGCCCGCCTACCTGGAACGCCACGGCACGCCGCGCACCCTGGCCGACCTGCCGGCGCACCGCATCGTCCACTACGACGCGCAACTGGGCGGCAGCAGCCCGCTGTGGGAATGGTTCGACGGCCGCGCCACGCAGACGGCGCCGACGGGCGCGGCGCTGACCGTGAACGGCACCGCCGCCTATGCGTCGGCCTGCGTGGCCGGCCTGGGCATCGCGCAGATCCCGGAAGCCGGCGTGCGCGACAAGCTGGCGGACGGCACGCTGGTCGAGGTGATGCCGGACTTCCGGCCGGCGCCGATGCCGGTGTCCTTCATTTATCCGAGCCGGCGCCACGTGCCGGCGCGGGCGCTGGCGTTCATGGACTGGGTAGCCGAGTTGCTGGCGCCGTGGCTGGAACCAGTCGCGTAAGCGCGAGTGCGCGCCGGAACGTCAATAGAAATACGGCGTCTTCTTCGCCCACTCGCTGCCCGGAAAACGCTTGTGCAGCAGGGTGAACGCCTTGCGCGACAGCGTCCCGGCATCCGGGTCGAGGCAGCCGCCGCGCGTCGAGCGCACCACGGCCGACAGCAGCCAGGGCAGCTCCGGATCCCGCGGCTGGCCGGCCGCGCGGGCCAGCGCATCGTCGCCGGCGACGCCGGTCGCGGTCCTGAGCGGCTCCAGCCGCGCCAGTTCGGCGCGCAGCGCGGCCGCGTCGCCGACCTGCGGCGGCGGCGGCAGGCGCCATGGGAAGGCCGGGTCGGCGGACGCACGCTCGGCCTTGAACGAACACCACATCGAGGCGACCGCTTCGTCGTCCGGCACGCGCTCCACCTTCTCGGCGTGCATGGGCAGCTCGGCCGACAGGCCGTGGCGCATGGCCGCCACCAGCACCACATGGCGGCGCTCGCCGGCCGACGGCGCCTGGCGGTAGCGCGCGGCGGCATCGGCCAGCGCCGGCGCCAGCGTAGCCAGCAGCGCGGCGGCGTCGTTGCCCTGGCGCGGCAGGTCGAGCAGGCCGGCGCGGATCCAGGCCGCGCCGGCGATGCGCGCGCGCAGCGGCGCCGGCAGCGCCTCCACGCGCGCCAGCTCGACCATGTCGGCCACCGCCAGGTTGCGCTTGAACCAGGCCAGGCCGTCGTCGTTGATCATGTCCTCCTTGTTGCCATCGCCGTCGATGCGCGCGTAGTCGACGTTGGTGCGCAGCAGGTAGGCGCCGGCGTCGCGCACCGAGGTGGCGAGTGCGAAGCGCTCCTCGCGCAGCAGGTTGCGGGTGCCCGGCGACAGCGTGCGGCGCAGGGCGTCGTCGGCGACCGCGCGCGCCGGCCCGGCCTTGCCCTGCAGCCGGTACAGGCGCGCCAGGTGGTAGCGCACCGTCAGCCAGGACGGATCGTCGGCCGGCACCGCCAGCGCCGCCTTCTCGACGTCCGCCGCCATGGACCCGGACAGCATCAGCGCAGCCACCAGCCACGGGCGCTGGCCACCCTGCTTCCAGCGCGCCAGCGCATGCTCCGCCTGGGCCGCGCAGGACGCCTGCTCGCGGCCGTAGCCGCAGGCGCGCAGCGTCTCGATCCAGTCGGCGAACGCGTGCCCGGCCAGGCCCTGCAACTGCTGCGGCCTGGCGCCGTCCATCAGCACCGACCAGTCGCCCAGCCGGTCGAGCGCGTACGGGTCGGCCTTCGGATCGTCCAGGTAGCGGCTCAGTTCTTCCAGCCGGGTCTCGGGCGTGAGCGCCGCGCGCATCGAGCGCAACAGCGCGCGCGCCGGTTCGTGCATCGGTCGCAGCGACGCATCGGCCAGGAGCGCGGCGCCGCGCCGTTCCAGCGCCTGCGCACCCGCCTCGCGCTGCGCCAACGGTGCGTCGTGCGCGCCGGCGACGGCGCGGCGCACTTCGGAGCGCAGCGCCAGATAGGCGCCCAGTCCCTGCATCGGATGGCCGGCGCTGGCGCCGATGGCGTCGAACAGCGCGGTGCTGTCGGCATACCGTTCGCCATGGAAGCTCCAGGCGGCGCGCTGGTAATCGCGCAACTGGCGCCAGTACGCCGGCTCGGACGCGGACAGCGGCTGCGGCGCGGCCAGGGGCGGTCGCTTGTCCGCGCCGAACTGGTAGCGCGCATCCTCGGCGCGCCGGCAGGCCTCGCCGACCTGGTACTGCGCGCGCAGCCAGCCGTCCACGCGCGCGCGGCTGGCGTCCGGACGCGCCGCCAGCTGCGCCAGCGTGGCGCGCGCATGGGCGTTCGCGGCCGGCGCGCAGGCGACCATCGTGCGCGCGGCCGGGTCGTCGGCCCCCAGTCCCATGACCGCGGCGCCGCGCCGCACCATGTCCGCTTCGGCCTTGCCTTCCGGAGAGTCGGCGTCGATCCAGCCGTGGGCGAAGGCGCTGCCGTCGGCGCGCGCCAGGCCCTGCGGCGTGCCGGGCGACCTGGCCGCGGCGGGGCCCAGCATGATCGCGCGCCAGGCGGCGTACAGGTAGACCCGGCGCATGCCCGGCTGCAGCACGCCCAGTTCGCCGGCCTGGAAGCGCTCGAGCGGCATATCGGGTTTCGTGTAGGCCTTGAACATCGTGTAGCTCGGCCCGTAGTCGCCGCTGGCGAGGGCACCCGCCGTCGTGGCGAGCAGGATTGCGGCGGCGGCCAGCGCCGGTGTCTTCTTCATGGAGCGTCCTTCCATCCTCGTTCGTCGAACCAGTAGGTGCGGCGGTAGCGTTCCGCGACCGCGCGCGGGAACGGCTCCTGCCGCGAAAAGCCGGCACTGCCGGCACGGCACAGCGGATGCAGCGCGGCCGGCCGCTGCGCGACGATCGCGCGCAGCGGCAGGTTGTCGCGGCCCATCCGGAAAAACATCGGCACCACCTCGTCGGCCGCGAGGCCGTCGAGCCAGGCCGGGGAGCGGCACCACCAGGCCAGCGCGGTGACGGAGAAGCGCAAACCGCGCGGCAGCGCGGCGCGGATGTCGGCCACCAGCGCGCGGTAGTCCTCGCGCTGCGACGGCCTCGCTTCCAGGTCGAGCTGCACCCAGCCCGACGTCGACGCGCGCGCCGCCCTGTCCATCGCCGCCAGGATCGCGGCGCGCGCCATGCCCAGGCTGGCCGGCGGGCGCAGCACGTCGATCTCGACGTGCACCACCGGGATCACGCGCGTGCCCGCCGGCAGCCGGCGCGGCCGGGCGCCGGGCCGCACCAGTACCTTGTCGCCGGCCAGCCAGACGTGGCGGTCCACTACCGCGACGGCGGCGTGCGAGAAGGCGGGGATGGCGGCGTCCTTCCACAGCCAGGCGATGGCGTCGGAAGGCGGAGCGGAGGCGATAGGCAAGATGGCGGCCGGGAAAACGTCGATGGCCGCCATGGTAGCAAGGATCGGGACGGACGATCCTTGCGCATCGTTGCAGTGCGCGGGCTTACTTGCCGATGCAGAACCGGCTGAAGATCACCCCCAGCAAATCGTCCGGCGTGAACTGCCCGGTAATGCTGGACAGCTGGTCCTGCGCCAGGCGCAGCTCCTCGGCGAACAGGTCGAGCGACTGGTCGTCCTGCATCGCGTGCTGGCGCGCCAGTT
>DAMAFT010000020.1:0-15709 GCA_031995805.1 Massilia sp. | reverse complement strand
AGGCGCGCCTGCCGGCCGGCGGCCAGGCCACGCCGATGTCGTACGCGGTCGACGGCAAGCAGTACGTCGTGATCGCCGCCGGCGGCCACGGCGGCCTGGGCACGCGCACCGGCGACCACGTGCTGGCCTACACGCTCGACGACGGCGCGGCGCGCTGACCCATGCCAACCCACCATTCACCATAAGGAGATCCACCACATGAGCATCCGCAACCTGCTTTCCTCCGTCCTGATCGGCGCCGTCGCCAGCGCACGCTCGATGACCCCGATGGCCACCCTCGCCACCGCGCGCCTGGCCGACCGCCACACGCCCGGCGACCTGTTCCTGCTGGACCGCCCGGCCTTCAAGTACGGCGCCATGGCGATGGGCGTCGGCGAACTGTTCGGCGACAAGATGAAATCCGCGCCCGACCGCACCGTGTTCCTGGGCCTGCTGGCGCGCGTGATGAGCGCGGGGATCGCCGGCGCGGCGCTGGCGCCCCACGGCCGCGAGAAGGAAGGCGCCGCGGTGGCCGTCGCCACCGCCGTCCCGCTGGCCTACCTGACGCTGGCCGGCCGCAAGCGCGCCATGGCCCGCATCGGCCAGACCCGCAGCGGCCTGATCGAGGACGCGCTGATCGTCGCGGCCGGCGCCGCCATCGTGGTGCTGTCGACCAAGCCGAACGCCGAGACCGGCCAGGCCGGCCAGGCCGCCTGACCCGCGCGGTACGGCAACGGCGGGCGCGCACCGGTGGTATCGTGACGGATTCCCCATCCGCCGCTACCCGCCATGATCGATTCGCTGCGCCACGCCCTCGCCCCCAGGCTGCCGTCCCTCGCCCCGTTCGCCGCCCTGGGCGCGTCGCTGGTATCGCTGACGGCCGGCGCCTCGCTGGCCAAGCAGCTGTTCCCGGCGGTCGGCGCGCAGGGCGCGACGGCGCTGCGCCTGTTCTTCGCGGCCGTCATGCTGTGCGTCGTGTTCCGGCCCTGGCGCCTGCGCACGGCGGGCAGCCGCAAGGTGCTCGTCGCCTACGGCCTGGTGCTCGGCGCGATGAACCTGTCGTTCTACCTCGCGCTGGCCTACATCCCGCTGGGCGTGGCGATCGCCTTCGAATTCACCGGGCCACTGGCGGTGGCGCTGCTGACGTCGCGCCGGAAGATCGATTTCGTCTGGATCGCGCTGGCGCTGGCCGGCCTGGCGCTGCTGCTGCCGCTCGACACCGGCGCCGCGCTCGACTGGCGCGGCGTCGCCCTGGCATTGCTGGCCGGCCTGTTCTGGGCCGCCTACATCCTGACGGGCCGGATCGCCGGCCGCCTGCACGGCACCGGCGCTTGCGCCTGGGCCACCGCCGTGGCGGCCCTGCTGGCGGTGCCGGTCGGCGTCGCCCATGCGGGCGCATTGCTGTTCCAGCCGCGCATCCTGCTGATGGGCGTGGCCGTGGCGCTGGTCTCCAGCGCCATCCCCTACGCGCTGGAAAGCGTCGCCCTGCGCGAACTGCCGCCCAACACCTTCAGCACCTTCCTCAGTGCCGAACCGGCGATCGGCGCGCTGACGGGCTTCCTGTTCCTGGGCGAGACGCTGCAGCCGCTGCAGGTAGCGGCGATCCTGGCGATCGTGGCGGCGTCGGCGGGGACGGCGATGAGTGCGCAGGCGGGGGCAAGACCGGTGGACGGCTAGCGGCGCCGTCGCTGCCCGGGGATGCCATCCCGGCTCGCGTACGCAAGATGCTGTTTTTCTGCAAGAATGGCGCATGCATCCATCCATCGACTACATGGCGTTGTTCGACGCCTCGCCTTACCCCTACCTGCTCATTGCGCCGGACCTGAAGCTGATCGGTGTAAACCAGGCTTATCTCAACGCTACCGGGACCCGGCGCGACGACATACTTGGCAGACAACTATTCGAGGCGTTCCCGGCCGACATGGCGGATCCTGCATCCACCAACCTGGAAGAGGTCAGGAAGTCGATCGACATCGCCATCGCCACGCGCAAGCCCCATACAAGCTCGTTACTACGCTATGCCGTGCCACGAGACCTGCCGGAAGGAAGGGTGTTCGAGCACCGCATCTGGAGCGCCGTGCACACCCCGGTCATGAACGCCAGCGGCGAAGTCGAGTTCGTGGCGCAGACCGCCATGAACGTGACCGACTTGTACCGCTTCGACGCGCGCACCAACCGCTATGTCCTGAACCAGACCGTCAACGGCGTGGCGGACGTCGAAGAGCGCTCGCGCCCGCAATTGCATGTCGCCTTGATGCGCATCCTGAACGCCGAGCGCAGCCAGCTGCAAACGATATTCGACCAGGCACCGGGCTTCATCGCGGTGTTTGATTACCCTGGCTTGCGGTTCGCCATGGCGAACAATGCGTTCTATGAACTGGTGGGCGAACGCGAACTGCTCGGCAAGGGTATCGCCGACGCCCTGCCGGAACTCGTGGCGACGCACTTCGAACGGATGTTGGTCGATGTCGCGGACTCGGGTCGTCCGATCGTGCTGCGCAACTACCGCGTGGCCGTCCAGCGTCAACGCGGTGGCCCGGTCGTGGACCGCTACGTCGACCTGGTGCTCCAGCCGATCGTGGACGGCGACCGGAAGTGGTCGGCCATTGTCGCCCAGGGACACGATGTGACCGGCGTGCGCCTGGCCACCCTGGCGCTGGAAGACAAGATCGGGCGACTCGAGGCGGCAAAGGCACGCCAGACCATGTTGCTCAGACTGGGCGAGCGCCTGCGCAGCCTGGCGGACCAGCCAGGCGCCATGATGGAGGCGGCCAGCGAGGAACTCGCCATGTTCCTGTCGGTACCGCGTGCCGGGTATGTGTCCTTCGACGAGCATTCGGACAAGGCGATGGTCGTCAACACTTACTCGGATCTCGCACGTGTCCCTCCGCTGCCTCGCGTCGTCGAACAGCCGGACGACTACGGCAAGGCCGTCATGGATGCGCTGCGCTCGGGCCGGGTGGTCGTTGTCGACGACATGGACACGGATCCGCGTACGGCGGGCGCCGTGGCCCGCGTCCACGCGGCGATCGGCGCCAGGGCGTCGCTCGCGGTACCGATCCAGCGCATGGGACAGACGGTGGCGTTCATGTTCGCGCACGACATCCAGCCGCATGCGTGGTCCAGCGATGACGTGGAACTGATGCAGCAGATAGCGGACCGCACCTGGGAAGGCGTGCAGCGCGCCCACGCATTGCTCGCGCTGCGCGATACGGACCGCCGCAAGGACGAATTCCTCGCCATGCTGGCCCATGAGCTTCGCAACCCGCTGGCACCGATCGGCGCGGCCGCGCAACTTCTCCAGCTTTCCCGGATGGATGAAGGGCGCGTGCGCCAGACGAGCGAGATCATCGCCCGCCAGGTTCGTCACATGACCAGTCTGATCGACGACCTGCTCGACGTGTCGCGCGTGACGCGCGGCCTGGCGGCACTGGACATCGCCACGGTCGATGTCCATCAGGTCGTCGCCGAAGCAGTCGAGCAGGTGACGCCGCTGCTACGTGAACGGCGCCAGCATCTGGAGCTCGGCCTGGCACCCGACGCGACCATGCTCCAGGGCGATCGCAAGCGGCTGGTTCAGGTGCTGGCCAATCTGCTCAACAACGCCTCGAAATTCACCCATGAAGGCGGCAGGATCCGCGTCGGCACCGAGGCGCGCGGGCGGCAGTTGCTGATCGAGGTAGCGGATGACGGTATCGGCATGGAGCCGCAGCTCATTGCCCGGGTGTTCGACCTGTTTTCCCAGGCCAAGCGCTCGTCGGACCGCGCGCTCGGTGGCCTGGGCCTTGGGCTGGCCCTGGTCAAGAGCCTGGTGGAGCTGCACTCCGGTACTGTCGCCTGCGACAGCGCCGGTATCGGGAAGGGAAGTCGATTCACCGTTTTCCTGCCGCGCGCCGAGACAGGCCAAGCACACGACGCGCATGTCCGGCTCGACGCCGCCGCGACATCCCCCGCGCCGCGTCTGCGTATCTTGATCGTGGACGACAACGAAGACGCGGCGGCGACGCTGGCCATGCTCCTCGACGCGTCCGGCCATCGGGTCTGGGTCGAGCACGGCGGCCAGGCCGCGCTGGTCCGGGCGGCCGAGGTCGAGCCGGAGGTGTGCCTGCTCGACATCGGCTTGCCCGGCATGGATGGAAACGCGCTGGCGCGCCAGCTGCGGCGGATACCGGCCCTGCGCCGCACGGTGCTGGTGGCGACGACCGGTTACGGGAACGAGAGCGACCGCCGGCGCAGCAGGATGGCCGGATTCGACCATCATCTCGTCAAGCCGATCGACATCGAACAGTTGTTCTCGATACTCGACGCCGTCTGTTCCCCGGACGCGGGCTAGCCGGACAAGGGCGAGGCCGAAGACACCGGCTCCTGGAACGCACCCGGGCATGGCCAGGTCGCGCGCGCGGCTTGCGCAGCCGCCATCGGCAACGAGCAGGCCGGCGCCGGAACGCCTGGACACTGCTCAGAATGTCGCCCGCAGCGTCACCAGCACGTTGCGCGGATCGCCATAATAGTTGCCGATGCCGGTCGGCGCGTATTTCGAGTAATACACCTTGTCGAACACATTGTTGACGTTGGCCTGCAGCGCCCAGGTCGGGTTGAAGCGGTAGCCCACCATCGCGTTCCATACCGAATAGCCCCCCTGCGTCGAGGTGATGGCGCCCGCGCGCACGTAGCTGTCGCCCTGCGCCTGCACGCCGCCGCCGATGGTCCAGCCTTCCAGCATCCCGCCGGTCGGGCGCCAGGTGGCGAACACGCGCAGCAGGTGTTTCGGGTCGATGCTGCGCAGCGGCTGGCCGACGTTCGATGCCGTGCTGTCGGACAGGTACCTGGTGCGGGTATGCGTGTAGCCGCTCATCAGCTGCAGGCCCGGCAGCACTTCGCCGTTGACTTCCAGTTCCCAGCCTTCGCTGCGCTGCTTGCCGCCGTCGACGTAGCAGTAGCCGGTCGGGTACCACGGCAGGCACGGGGTGCCGCCGGCAGTGTCCTGGGCGGCCTTGCCCTCGTTCTCGATGCGGAACAGGCCCAGCGTGGTGGTCACGCGGCCGCCGTAGAACTCGCCCTTCAGGCCGGCCTCGACGTCCTTGCCGGTGACCGGCTCGAGGATGTTGCCGCTGCGGTCCTTGAAGTTCTGCGGGTTGAAGATCTCGGTGTAGCTGGCGTAGGCGCTGACGTTGCGGTGGATGGCGTAGGTGACGCCGGCGTACGGCGTGGTCTGGCGCGCGATCTTGTAGTTGCCCGCCGGCGCGGCCGGCACCTCGTAGTCCCACCAGCTCAGGCGCGCGCCCAGCAGCACGGCCAGCGGATCGGTGATCGCCAGGCGCGTGGTGGCGTAGACGCCCTTCTGGCTGGTCTTGTTGCCGTTGGCGGAATACGCGGTGCCGGGCGCGATCGCCGGCTCCGCCACGCTGTACGGGTTCCAGGCGCGGATGTCGACGTTGGTCATCGGGCCCAGGTTGAAGTAGCCCTTGGTGCCGATGGTGTCGACGTCCTGGCTCTCCGCGCCCACCACCAGCGTGTGCTTGCGGCCGAACGCCTCAAACGGGCCGTCGGCGGTGAACGACAGCGTGCGCTGGTTGCTGGTGTCGCCGGTATAGGCCGAGGTGCTGACGTCGAACAGGTACGGGTTGGTGGCGCCGGCGCGGCGCGTGAAGTAGGACTGCAGGAAGCCCCACGGCTTCATCTTCAGGCCGGTGTAGGCGGCGCTGGCCTTGGCGTTCCAGCCGTTGGCGAAGCCGTGGCTCAGTTCCAGCATGGCCTGGTCGTTGTAGCGGTTCCAGCGGTTCCAGGCGGCACCCAGGTAGGTCGAGCGCGGCAGGTTCAGCGGGCTGCCGTCGATCGCGGACGGCAGGTTGCCCCAGGCGCCGGTGGCGTCCAGGTCGGTGTGCTGCAGGCTGGCCGTGAGCAGCGTGGTGGGCGCCAGGTCGGCTTCCACCACCGCGTACATGACTTCGCGGTCTTCCTTGCGCACGTCCTGGAAGAATTCGCGCTTGTCCTTGACGGCGACGACGCGGCCGCGGATCGAACCCGATGCGTTCAGCGGGCGCGAGACGTCGGCCTCGATGCGGCGGCGGTCCCAGCTGCCGAGGGTGGCGGCGGCATTCGCCTGCAGCACCCGCGTCGGACGCTTGCGCACCAGGTTGACGGCGGCCGACGGGTTGCCCGAGCCGCGCAGCATGCCCGAGGCGCCGCGCAGGATCTCGACGTGGTCGAGCACCGCGGTGTCGGGCTGGGCGAACATCGAGCCGCCCTGGTTCATCGTCATGCCGTCGACCTGGAGCGCGTCGATCTGGTAGCCCCGCGAGAAATACGTCACGCGTTCGCTGTCGGTATAGTCGACGGTCACGCCCGGGGTATTGCGCAGCACGTCCTGCAGGTCGGGCAGCACGCGGTCGTCGAGGAATTCGCGGGTCAGCACGGTGATCGGCTGCGGCACGTCGCGGATGTTGTCGATGCCCTTGAACACCGACGCCTTCCTGACCGCGAAGCCCTGCTCGCCCTGGGTGGTGCCGGTGATGGTGACGGTCTGGACCTGGGTGGTGTCGACGTCGTCCGGCACCGCCGGCGCCGCCTCGCCCGCGCGGGCCGCGTTCAGCGCCAGCACGGCGGCGCACAGCATCGCCGCCTTCGCCGTACGGCGCAGCGGGAATGGAAGGGAACGGGAAACAGCGGCCTCGGGGTGCGGGCGGTACGTCATACAAACCTCGTCGAACGGTGAACAGGACTTGCCGATTCGGGAAATACGAATCATTAGCAAATGAGAATAGTTCTCAATAATAGTCACCGAGTTGCCCTTTGTCCATGATTTCCTGCGGCGCCGCAGCAAAATCGATGCGCCCTGCATGGTGCGGCGCCCGTAACGCTTTCAAAAAGCATCATCCCGTGGAATAATGCGAATCATTCTCATTCGTGTTGGTGCGAGCGCCATGCCGCCGACACGGTGACGACGCATGCCGTCCGCCCACCGCGACGGCTATCCCGGGCCGCCCGCGCGGCGCCCGCCATGAAACGAGGACCTATGAGTTCGATTCCTGCCAGCGACGCGCGCGCCGCGCGTCCGCTTCCCGCCACCGGCCTGCGCTACCGCGCGGCCGTGGCCTCGCGCGCCGTGGCCGCCATCGGCGGCGGCTACCTGCTGTCGTCGCTGGCCGTGCGCGCCTTCGCGCTGGGCCTGCCGCTGAGCCCCGTCGACAACGTGGTCGCCGCCACCCTCATCGGCCTGGCCGTCTACCCGTGCGCCGTGATGTGGGTGTTCGGCGCCGCCACGGCGACGCGCGCCTGGCTCGGCCTGGGCGGCGCCTGCGCACTGGTCCAGCTGGCGATCCTCGTGCTGGGCGCGCCGGGAGGCGGGGCATGAAGGAAGGATTCCGCCAGTCGATGGCATGGCTGCACACCTGGTCCGGCCTGCTGGTGGGCTGGGTGCTGTTCATGGTGTTCGCGGCCGGCACGGCCAGCTACTTCCGCGACGAGATCACGCTGTGGATGAAGCCCGAGCTGCACGCCGCGGCCCCGGCCGCCGTCACCCAGGCCGCCGCCATCGGCCTGGCCCAGAAGACGCTGCAGGACAAGGCCGGCGCCAGCCGGCGCTGGTTCATCACCATGCCGACCAGCCGCAACCCGGCGCTCGAGGCCAGTTGGATCCCGGCCCCGCCGAAGGGCGCCGACCCGGCCGCGCGGCCCAAGCGGCGCGCCTTCGGCAGCGTCACGCTGGACCCGTCCACCGGCCAGGAACTGGGCAAGGCGCGCGCCACCCGCGGCGGCGACTTCTTCTTCCGCCTGCACTTCGACCTGCATTACATGTCGGCCATCTGGGGCCGCTGGATCGTCGGGGCATGCGCGATGTTCATGCTGGTGGCGATCGTCTCGGGCATCGTCACGCACAAGCGCATCTTCAAGGACTTCTTCACATTCCGTCCCGCCAAGGGCCAGCGCTCCTGGCTCGACGCGCACAACGTCAGCGCCGTGCTGGCACTGCCTTACCACCTGATGATCACCTACACCGGCCTGGTGACGCTGATGTTCATGTACCTGCCGGCGGGCGTGCAGGCCGTCTACCCCGGGAAACCGGACGCCTTCTACGCCGACCTGAACGGCGGCCCGGCCGGCAACGCCAAGCCGTCGAAGGAGCTGGCGCCGCTCGCGCCGCTGGGCCCGATGGTGGCCGCGGCCAGCCGCGCCTGGAACGGTGCCCCGGTGGGCCGCATCACCGTCACCAATGCCGGCCACGCCAACGCCACCGTCAACATGGTGCTCCAGGAGGGCCGCGACATGACGCAGAACCTGCCGAACGTCACCTTCGACGGCGCCACCGGCAAGATGACCCCGGCGCCCGCGCACAGCGGCGGCTCCGTGCAGACGCGCGGCCTGATGTACGGCCTGCACGTGGGCCGCTTTGCCGACCCGTTGGTGCGCGCGCTGTTCTTCCTGTCCGGCCTGGCCGGTTGCGCGATGGTGGCCACCGGCCTGCTGATGTGGGCCGTGAAGGAACGCCCCAGGCACCTCAAGGCGCGCAAGGACGGAACCATCGGCTTCGGCCTGCGCCTGGTCGACGGCCTGAACCTGGGCGGCATCGCCGGCCTTCTGGTGGCCATGCCGGTATTCTTCTGGGCCAACCGCCTGGTGCCGGCGGGCGGCGCCGGCCGTCCCGAGCTGGAGATCGCCTGGTTCTTCACCGCCTGGGGCATCGCCGCGGTCGCCGCGCTGGCGTTCCCGCAGCGCTGGATGTGGCGCCTGCAACTGGCCCTCGGCGGCGCCCTGTTCGCGCTGCTGCCGGTGCTGAACGCGGCCACCGGCGGCGCCGGCCTGGCCAGCAGCATCGGCCACGGCCTGTGGGCGGTCGCCGGCTTCGACCTGGTCGGCCTGCTGCTCGGCGCCGTGCTGTTGTACGCGTCGCTGCGCCTGCGCACCCGCACCGCGGCCAGGCCGCGCCTGGCGGAGAGCGCGGCATGAGCGGCCTGCACTCGACCTTCCTCGCGCTGGTGGCGCTGGGCGCCGCGATCGCCGGCTTCACGGCGCTGAGCCTGGCGATGGACCGCCACTGGGAACAACTGCACGGCCGCGGCGCCGAACCCGGCGCCGCCGTGCGCCGGCGCCTGCGCCACGCCGGCACCCTGGGCCTGCTGGCCTCCCTACTCGCCTGCATCGCCCTGCGCGGCGCCGGCCAGGGCTGGGTGGCCTGGGCCGGCATGCTGACGGCGGCGGCGATCACGCTGGCGCTGACGCTGACCTACGCCGCACGCGGCGTGGCCCGGCTGGGCTGGGGCGCGACGGCGGTGGCGCTGGCGGCGCTGGCGGGGGCAGTGCTGGCCTGACGCCGGGCCTGGTGCGCACCGACATCAAATATCGGTGAACACCACCTCCGCCTCCAGCCGCGACTTCGGCAGCTTCGCATTGAAATCATCGGCCCCGCGATAGCCCAGCGCCACGATCGCCGTGCTGCCGAACCCCTTCCCTTCCAGTCCCAGCTCGCGGTCCAGCAGGGCCGCGTCGAACCCTTCCATCGGCGTCGCGTCCACGTCCAGCGCGGCGGCGCCCAGCAGCAGCATGCCCAGCGCCAGGTAGGTCTGCTTCTCGTACCAGTGGCGCACGTCCCGGCGCTCGTCGCGGTGCAGGGACGTGAAGGCGGCGCGCCCGGCCCGCTGCGACGCCTGCGCGGCGGCGTTGACGAAGCGCCCGTCGCGCGCTTCCTGCGCCAGCACGGCGTCCTGGTGGGCGGGATCCGCGTCCGTGCGGGTCGCCAGCACGATCACGTGCGAGGCGTCGCGGATCTTCGGCGCGTTGAACGCATGCCCCGCGTCGGCGGCGCGGGCGATGCGTTCGCGCCCCTCGGGCGTCGACGCCACGACGAAGTGCCAGGGCTGGGCATTCACCGACGACGGCGCGAGGCGCAGCAGTTCGCGCAGCCGGTCGACGATCCCGGCGGGGATGCGGCGCGCGCGGTCGAAGGATTTCGCGGTATGGCGGCGGCGGGCGGCCTGGTTGATGTCCATGGTGCGCTCCTCGTTCCGGGGTCAGTCGCGGGCGTAGGCCGGGGCGGCGCCGATCTTCACGCGCAGCAGGCGGTAGGGCTTGCTGCGCAGGTCCTGGCCACCGTGGAAGCCGGCCTGGCGGTGCAGCTGGTTGGCCATCACGTACAGGTAGCCGTCGGGGCCCACCGACAGGGTGTCCGGCCACGACAGGTCCGGTCCCTGGGCGATCGTGCTCCAGCTGCCGTCCGGCGCCAGCCGGCGGATGGCGTCGTGCTCGTAGTCGCCGCCGTAGACGTTGCCGGCGGCGTCGGCCTCGAGGCCGTCCGATGCGCCCTTCTCGCCCAGGTAGACGATGGCCCTGGCGATGTCGGCGTCGCCGGCGGCAGGGTCGCGCAGCAGGCGGGTCGGCACCGAATACAGGGCGCGGCTGGACAGCGCGCAGAAGTACAGCGTCGCGCCGTCCGCCGACAGGGCGATGCCGTCCGCGGCGACGTTGAACGGCTGCGGCTTGCCGTCCGGGCCGGTGGCCGCCAGCGCCTTGCCGTCGATGCGCGCCGTGAAGGCCGGATCGGGCGAGGTGCTCGGATGGCCGGACAGGCGGCGCACGGCCTTGCCGCTGGCCAGGTCGATCACGATGATGGCGCCCGGTCCCTTCAGCGACGAGTCGGTGACGTAGGCCACGCCCTCGGCGCCGACGCGAAAGTCGAAGCGCATGTCGTTGACGTAGGTGGTCGGCAGGATCACCCCGGACGGGAACACGACGGTCTTGACCACCCTGTCGGTCTTCAGGTCCACCGCCACCAGCTTGGCCCCGCCGGCCTTCGGCGCCGCGAAGCCCGGCGCCGCCGTGTCGAGGATCCACAGCCTGCCGCGGCCGTCGGCCACGACGCTCTGCACGCTGATCAGGCCCCTGGCCGGGTCGGCGTGCTCGCGGTTGAAGGCGGCGTCCGGGTACGGCATCGTCTTGCCGTCGCGGACTTCGGCGACGGTATAGCGCACGTCGTCGCCCCATTTCGGGAAGTTGACGAAGATGCGGCCGTCCTCGCTGACGGTGACGCCGGTGGGCATGGCGCCGTGGAACTCGGCGACGCGCTCGATCGCGGGCGCGCCGGCGGGCGCCTGCGCGCTGGCCGCGCCGATGCCGGCGCAGGCGAACATGGCGCTCGCTACCAGGGTGGAAATGATCTGTCGTTTCATGGCGGATTCCTTCGATGGTGTTGTCGTCGATGCAGGCCCCTGCGGTAGACTGCCGGCTTGTTGCCATGTGTCTTGTTTCCGAGAGGATGTGTCCATGATAGGAAGAGCCGAGCCAGCGAAAAACCCGGGTAATCGGGTAGCACTTTCACGCGCGGAGTGAAAATGATCCGGTTCGAAGACCTCGCACTGTTCGTGCGCACCGCCGCCTGCGGCAGTTTTTCGAAGGCGGCGCGCGAAGCCGACCTGTTGCCCGGCCAGGTCAGCGCGGCCATCATGCGGCTGGAGCGCGACCTCGAGCTGCGCCTGTTCGCGCGCTCGACGCGCAGCCTGCGGCTGACCGACGAAGGAGAGCGCTACCTGCCGTACGCGCGCGAGGTGATCGAGCTGCTGCACGCCGGCCGCGAGACGCTGCGGCGCGACGACGCCGAGCTGTCCGGGACGCTGCTGCTGGCGGCGCCCTCGGATTTCGGACGCAACCTGCTGCTGCCGTGGCTGGCCGAGTTCCGCCGCAGCCATCCGCGCCTGGAAGTGCGGCTGCAGCTGTCGGACCACGTCGCCGACGTGTTCCGCGACCCCGTCGACATCGCGCTGCGCTACGGCGCGGCGCCGGACGCCAGCTTCGTCGCGCTGCCGCTGGCGCCGCAGAACCGCCGCGTGCTGGTCGCCGCGCCCGCCTACCTGGAACAGTGCGGCGCGCCGCAGTCGCTGGACGACCTCCAGCACCACAGCTGCCTGCTGTGGCAGTTGCAGGGCCGCGTCTACGACAAATGGGTGTTCCCGCTGGGGCGCGCGCGCCGCATCGTGCACGTCAAGGGCACGCTGGCCTGCGACGACGCCGACGTGGTGCGGCGCTGGGCGCTGGCAGGGGAAGGCATCGCCTACCGTTCGTGGCTGGACGTCGGGACGGACGTGCGTGCCGGCCGCCTGCGCGTGCTGCTGCCGGACCAGCCGGGCGAGCCGGCGCCGCTGCAGATGGTATGCCCGCACCGGCGCCAGTTCTCGCCGGCGGTGCGCCGGCTGCACGCGCTGCTGGCCGAGCGTTGCGCGGCGCTGGCGCCGTGAGCGGCTAAGGCACTCGCCCGCGCAACGCCCCCAGCTTGTCCGGATTGCGCACCGCGTACACGGCGGCGATGCGACCGTCCTCGACGAGGAAGGTGGTGATCGTGTCGGGCACGCCGTCGCGCCAGGTCAGCAGGCCCGGCTCGCCGTTGACCTGGACGATGTCGTAGCGGACGTGCTCGCCCCACTTGCGTTCCAGCCCCGCCACCAGGCGCGCCACCCGGTCGGCGCCGGCCACCACGCGCACCACGGCCGTGACCTTGCCGCCGCCGTCGCCGGTGAAGGTGGCGTCCGGCGCCAGCAGGGCCATCACCTGGGCCGGGTCGCCCGAGCGCGCCGCGCGCACGAAGCGGCCCAGCAGCTCCAGGTGCGCCTCGCGGTCGACGGCGAAGCGCGGCCGCTCCGCACGCACCCGCTCGCGCGCCCGCTGCAAGGTCTTGCGGCAGGCGGCCTCGGTCTTGCCGACCATCGCCGCCACTTCCGCGTAGTCGAATTCGAACACCTGGTGCAGCAGGAACACGGCGCGCTCCTCCGGCGCCAGCCGTTCCAGCATGACCAGGAAGGCGGTCGAGATGTCGCCGGCCGCTTCCAGCGCGCTTTCCGGGGAGCCGGTCGCCTCCTCGACGAGGGGCTCCGGCAGCCACTCGCCGACGTAGCGCTCGCGCTCCGCGATCGCGCCGCGCAGGCGGTCGATCGACAGGCGCGTCGCCACGGTGACGAGCCACGCTTCGGGATTCAGCGCCTCGGCGCTGCCGCCGCGGTGCCAGCGCAGCCAGGCTTCCTGCACGATGTCCTCGGCGTCGGCGCGGACGCCGAGCATGCGGTAGGCGATCCCGAACAGGCGCGGGCGCAGGCGCTGGAACACGGCGGTTGGATCGGCGGTGGGGTCGCCGGAGAGTTCGATCATGGTATCCATCTCCATCAGACGAAGCGGCGGCACGGCGTGTGACAGTGCCGGCAGCTTTTTTTCATCGCTGGCAAAATGGAAATATTACACGCTCCGCGGCCACCGCCGACCCATGCCATGACCTACGATACCCAGAACGCCTTCGCCCGCATCCTGCGCGACGAACTCCCCGCCATCCGCGTGCACGAGGACGCGCACACCATCGCCATCATGGACATCATGCCGCAGGCGGAGGGCCACGTGCTGGTGATCCCGAAGGAAGCGGCGGTCGAGCTGACGGAACTGTCCGACGACAGTGCCGCCGCCTGCATCCGTGTCGTGCGCCGCATCGCCGTGGCGCAGCGCGCCGCCTTCGACGCGCCGGGCGTGATGGTCGCCCAGTTCAACGGCAGCGCCGCCGGCCAGACCGTGCCGCACGTGCACTTCCACGTCGTGCCGCGGCGCGAAGCCGAGCCGCTCAAGCCGCACGCTGCGCAGCCGGCCGACATCGCGCACCTGCGTGTCGTCGCGGACCGGATCGTGGCGGCGCTGGCGCGCCAGGATTGAACCGGCAGCGCTAGTCGGCCAGCGCCAGCTCGGGCTTGATCCGCCCATGCGACCGCCCCGGCCGCACCCGCAGCGGCGCGCGCGGCAAGTTGGTGCGGGTCGGCGTGAGGGCGCCGTCCCAGGACGCCATCTCGGCGTCGATCTCGACGATGCCGTCGTCGCGCATGCCGAGGAAGCGCGCGACGGCGATGCGCACGATGGCGCGGTTCGCCAGTTCCGCCTTCAACTGCACCTTGCGATTGAAGTACAGATAGGAATGGATGGCGCCGTCCGGCGTCGCGATGTCGACGCGCTTGGGCAGCGAAAAGCCGTAGCGGCCGGTGGCCCAGAGCTTCACGGTGCACATCCCGTGCTGGGGTGTCGAGAAGGTAAAGTTCATGCAGCGATGCTAACGCCGGTAATACATGAGCACGCTTCGAAATTGTTTCATGCAGTAACGGCGGGAATACATGTTTCCGCGTGCATATGCGGTGCTGACGGCAGGCAGCGCACGATACCCTCACTCAATTTACGTCAGTAACGCTCGCTGTTACTCTTGTAACAGCCGCTGCGCCGCCGTCCCCAGGACGCCCGGCGCAGCGCCTTCCACCCATCCGTTCATTCCAGAAGGAGCGTACGACATGTTTGTACCCAGGACCGACGAGCACGCCATCAATTTCCTGCCGCCCTACTTCGACCCCGACTACGTCGAACACGCGGTCAAGCCGTTCATGGCCGGCTCCATCATCACCGGCGAAAAGCCGCTGCTGCCGCTGATCGACGTCGAGCTGAGCAAGGAAAAGGCGATTCCGCCGCATATCTTCGGGATGTTGTACGAGAACTGGACCCCGAACATGGAAGAAGAAGGCCTGTCGGTCTTCCTGCAGGGCTACGAGAACCGCGGCCCGGACAACGAACGCAAGCGCATCTACTACTCGGCCTTCACGCCGGACCTGTATCCGACCCACTACCAGCCCAAGTTCGCGGCCTTCATGGACAAGCTGTTCGCGCCCGAACACGCCGGCAAGCCGCTGATGCAGGCCTACTACGGCAGCTACTTCGACCTGTACTGGGACCTGCACCTGGGCGTGTCGGGCAAGGACATCCCGGACGAGATCCGCACGATCGGCAAGGCCTTCAATACCGTGATCGGCTTCTGGTTCCCGACCAACGACCTGGTCTACCGGAGCTATATGACGGTGCGCAAGCTGCGCCCGTTCCTGCGCGACTGGGTCGATGCCCGCGTCGAGGACATCATCCAGGGCCGCACGCCGGGCCACGACAAGACCATCGTCCACAGCTGGATCAAGAACGGCGAGCTCGGAGAGAACTTCCGGCGCAAGGACATCGTGTTCGAGTGCTTCCACAACTTCCTCGCGTTCAGCCAGTGGGGCAATACCCTGTTCAACATCGTGGCACGCCTGTCGGACGCCGACGGCGACGCCGCCGTCAAGGAGTGGTTCGCGCGCACGATGCGGGACCCGGACCGCCGCGACGGCACGCCGTTCACGGCGCTCGACCGCTTCGCGATGGAACTGTTCCGCGTCATTTCTCCCAACGGCGGCAGCTACTCGGTGTCGAACGCGCGCCAGAGCATCAGCGGCCAGGGCTACAACGGCGTCCTGACCCTGCACCCGACCTCGAACCGCAATCCGCTGCACTGGCCCGATCCGGAAGCCTTCCATCCCGACCGTTACCTGGATGCGCCCCTGACCTCGCAGCACGACGAGGACGCCGCCCGCCGCGCCGGCCTGCGCGGCTGCCCGTTCGCGAAAACGGCGCGCCCGCTGCGCGACGGCCGCGACGGCCAGGTCGAGAACAGCGCCTACGGCGCCGTGTATGCGACCGTGGACGGCGTGACCTATCCGGTGCCGGACACGCCGGGCTATGCGCCGTTCGGCTTCGGCTACCGCCGCTGTCCGGGCGAACTGTTCACGATCGGCTTCGTGCAGGACTTCCTGCGCAAGGTGCATGCGGCCGGCGTGCGCTTCGAAAAACTGGCCGATCCGCAGCCGGCCAGGCTGCCGGTGGGGCCGATCACGGTCATCGACGACCAGTACGGGTTCCGGCTCGGCTG
>DAMAFT010000019.1:0-15940 GCA_031995805.1 Massilia sp. | reverse complement strand
GGAACAGGGCAACGGTCGGGATGCTGCGGATGTTATAGCGCGCCGCCAGGTCCTGCGCCGCTTCCGTGTCCACCTTCAGCAGGCGCACCTGCGGTTCGAGCCGCGCGGCGGCCTGGGCGTAGGCGGGCGCCATCATGCGGCACGGCCCGCACCATGCGGCCCAGAAATCGACCAGCACCGGGATGTCGTTGCGGCCGACGTGGCGGTCGAAGCGGGCGCTGTCGACGTCCAGCGGCTTGCCGGTAAACAGCGCTTGCGCGCACTTGCCGCAGACGGGCTTGTCGGCCAGGCGCGCGGCGGCCACGCGGTTGACGGCGGCGCAGTGCGGACAGACGATGTGGAATTGCTGCGGGTCGGCCATGGAAATCCTCCTGTAAGCTGGCGTTCGTGATGTGCGCCCCGGCGGCGCGGCCCGGCATATCATCGGGTGCCGGGCGCATGCCCCCAAGATGGGTCCCAATGAGCAAATTGCAATCCACCACCCCCGGCAGGCGCCTGATCGGCTGCGCCGGCTGGGGTCTCAACAAGGAAGTGGCCGCCGCCTTCCCGGCCGAGGGCAGCCACCTCGAACGCTACGCCGCGGTGTTCCCGGCCGTCGAGATCAATTCCTCGTTCTACCGGCCGCACCAGCCGGCCACCTACGCGCGCTGGGCCGCCGCCGTGCCCGCCGGCTTCCGCTTTTCCGTCAAGCTGCCCAAGTCCATCTCGCACGAGGCGCGCCTGCGCGACGCCGACGAGCTGCTCGACCGTTTCGCGCGCGAGGCCGGCGAGCTCGGCCCCAAGCTCGGCTGCGTGCTGGTGCAACTGCCGCCCAGCGGCGCCTTTGACGACGATGTGGTGCGCGCCTTCCTGCCGCGCCTGCGCGAACGCTTTTCCTGCCTGCTGGCGCTGGAAGGGCGCCATCCGACCTGGTTCGGCGCGGCCGCCACGGCGCTGCTGCGCGCGCACGGCGTCGTGCGCGTGCGCGCCGATCCGCCTGCCGGCCAGCCCGGGGAACACGTGGCGACGACGCCGGCCTCGTACATCCGCCTGCACGGCACGCCGCGCGTCTACTATTCGCCGTATCCGCCCGAGGCGCTGGCGCGCATCGCGCAGCAGGTGGAAACGGCGCGGGCCGGGGGCGCCGACGTCTGGTGCATCTTCGACAACACGGCCGAAGGGCATGCGGTGCCGGACGCGCTGGCGGTGCTGCGGGACGCCAGCGCGGCCTGAATCCGCATGGTCGCCGCCACCTTCCGCTTCTACGCCGAGTTGAACGACTTCCTGGCGCGCGACCGGCGCGGCCGGGCGTTTACGGCGCCGTGCGCGGAAAACGCCACCACCAAGCACATGATCGAGGCGCTGGGCGTACCGCACACGGAAGTCGAACTGGTCCTGCTGAACGGGCGGACGGCACGGTTCGACGCGCTACTGGAGGAGGGCGACCGGGTCGCCGTCTTCCCGCGTTTCCGGCGACTCGACGTGGCCGACCTGGCGCGTACCGCGGGACTGCCGCCGGGTCGCCTGCGCTTCGTCGCCGACGCCCACCTCGGCGGGCTCGCGCGCCTGTTGAGAATGGCGGGGTTCGACACCATCTACCGCAATACGCTGGACGCTGCCGCGATCGAGGCGCTGGCCGCCGACGCGTCCCGCATCGTCCTGACGCGCGACCGCGAACTGCTCAAGCGCCGCGGCGTCGACCATGGCGCCTGCGTGCGCGCCCAGGCGCCGCAGGCGCAACTGGCGGAAGTGGCCGAGCGCTTCGGGCTGGCCGAGCGCGCCCGTCCGTTCACGCTATGCCTGCATTGCAACGCGCCGCTGCGGGTCGTCGCCAAGGACGCCGTGCTGCAGCAGTTGCCGCCCCTGGTGCGCGCGACGCAGGACGACTTCCGCACCTGCGACCGCTGCGGCCGGGTCTACTGGAAGGGCACGCACTGGCAGCGCATGCGCGCGCTGCTGGAAACGGCAATGGATGGCGCCGTGCCGCGGCACGATCCGCCCCCTTGATATACACTTGTCCATTCGAGAAGCAATGACCTACAGCGTAACGCCGACGCCAGCGAGCCCCGGTCCCATGTTGCAGAGCGTATCGATTCCCCTCCGCGTCGAATGTCCGCCGGGTTCCTGCACCTGCGAGCGCGAGCGCTTGCTGGACGATCCGGCGGCCGACCAGCGCCCGCTGCGCCTGACGCGCGCGGAAGAGGCGCGCCTGATCGCGCGCATCGAGCGCGTCGATTCCCATGCCGACCTGCTGCACGTGCAACAGCTGGTGCAACGCAACCTCGGCGCCGCGCTCACGATCCTGCCCGGGCCGCACGAGGTGCGCACGCTGCGCGGCATCGTGATCCGCCTCGAAGAGCGGCCCGGCCTGTGCCGCAAGGTGCGCCAGTCGGTGCCGGCCGCGGTGCGACGCATGCTCGACCGCCGTCCCGAGATCGCCTGGGCGATCCTCGATGCCGACGGGCTGTTCGGCGGGGCCTGAACGCCGCTTCACGTGTCGATTGGCATACCCGAAATATTGCCTTACACTGGCGCGTCCACGCACATCAGGGAGGCGGCATGAAACGGGTGACGGGCATCGGCGGCATCTTCTTCCACGCACGGGATCCCGCGGCGCTGCGCGCCTGGTACGGGAACCACCTCGGCATCGACGTGCAATCCTGGGGCGGCGCCGCCTTCACCTGGACCGACGCGGCCGGCCAGCCGGCACCGGGCAGCACGATCTGGTCGATCGGCGCCGCCGGCAACGACCATTTCGCGCCGGGCACCGCCTCTTTCATGGTCAACTACCGCGTCGCCGACCTGGCCGCGCTGCTGCAGGCCCTGCGCGATGAAGGCTGCCAGGTGCTGGACAAGACCGAGGACGGCGAATTCGGCAAGTTCGGCTGGGTCATCGACCCGGAGGGCAACAAGGTCGAGCTGTGGGAGCCGCCGCCGGGCGGCTGACCGCATGTCGGTGCAACGCATCGTACGGTGCGCACCCCGTGCGCGCCGTCGTCACGAATCGCCCAGCAACGCCGCCACGTACAACAGCAGCCGGTCCTCGCTGCGCCCCAGGTCCAGCCCCGTGAGTTCCTCGATGCGGCGCAGCCGGTAGTCCAGCGTGTTGCGGTGGATGTGCAGGGCGGCCGCGGTCGCCGTCGCGCTCTCGCCGTTGGCGAACCAGGCGTCCAGCGTGCGGCGCAGCGTGGCCGCGCTGCGTTCGCCCGCCAGCCGCGCCAGCGGACGGCGCAGCTGGCCGGCCTGCCAGCCGGCGCCCAGGCCCGACAGCAGCACCGGCAGGGCCAGGTCGTAGTAGCTGTGGCTGCTCGCCTGCGGGTCGCGGCGGCGGCCGATGCGGGCCGCGGCGCGCGCGCTCTCGCAGGAAATCGCCGCGGCGCCGACCCCGCTCGCCACCAGCCCCATCGTCAGCGTGAATGGCACGTCCAGCAGGGCGCCGACGACCGCGTGCAGCGCCTGCTGGCGCCTGCGCGCGTGCTGCTCGGCGCTGGCGGCATCCGCCACATCGGCCTCGAGGACCGCCAGCATCACCAGTTCGTGTGGACCGGCCGTCGCACACAGCAGGCCCGGTTCGCGCCCCAGCAGCGCCATCTGCAGGCGCTGGATGGCGCCCAGGGCGGCATCGTCGCCGGCGCCGCCGTCCCCGTCCCCGTCACCGTGCGCCAGTTCGACCAGGAACACGGCCTGGGCGCGGCGAAAATCCAGTCCCAGGCGGCGCGCCCAGGCTTCCAGCTCCGGCCGCGCGCCGGTCTCGCCGCGGATCAGGTTCAGCACCAGCGCCTCGCGGTGGCGGCTGTCGCGCTGCAGTTCGCCGGCCAGGCTGGCCTGCTCGAGGATCATCTCGGCCGTCAGGCGCACCAGTTCGCCGAACTGGCGCACCGCTTCCGGTTCGCCGCTCAGGCCGATGGCGCCGCACAGCTGGCCGCCCACGACCAGCGGCAGGTTGATGCCGGGCCGCGCGCCGTGCATGCGCGGCGCCGAGGCGGCGTCGACTTCGACGGTGGCGCGGCGCGTCAGTGCCAGCAGGGCGGCGTCGTGCAGCTCGCCGACGCGGGCCGGGTCGCCGCTGGCGAGGATCACGCCGCGCGCATCCATCACGTTGACGTTGAAGGGGATGATGCGCATCGTGCGGGTGACGATGTCCTGGGCGAGGCGGGTGCTGAGATCGATCATGGAGGGCGCTGGGCGGACGGCGATGCGCGCACTGTATCCCAATGCGGATCTTGTGCCAAGTGCCAAGAATCGGTCGACAGAATGGTTTGAAGGTGGCAGGTTATCGTGCAAACGCACTAGAATATTCCTTGGAATATGGGCAACTCTCGTGCCGCCGGCCGAGGATTTGCGGCGCCCGCGGGAGGATAATGCAGATAACCGCCGGCGTGATGGCGGATATTCCGGAGACATATATGCGTAACACCACGAGCGCCGGCGCGGACCAGGCGCGCGCCGCCGACCCCGCCATCCTCGAGCGGGGCTACCGCAAGGCCACCTGGCGCCTGATTCCCTTCATCTTCATCTGCTACCTGTTCAACTACCTGGACCGCGTCAACGTCGGCTTCGCCAAGCTGGAAATGCTCGACGCGCTGCAGATGAGCGAAATCGTCTACGGCACCGGCGCCGGCATCTTCTTCCTCGGCTACGTCGCCAGCGGCGTGCCCAGCAACCTGATCCTGCACAAGCTCGGCGCGCGACGCTGGATCGCGGTCATGATGGTGCTGTGGGGCGGCCTGTCGGCGGCCATGATGACGGTCGACAGCCCGGCGTCGTTCTACGTGCTGCGCTTCCTGACCGGCGTGGCCGAGGCCGGCTTCTTCCCGGGCATCGTCTTTTACCTGACCAACTGGTTCCCGACGCAGCGCCGCGGCCAGGTGATGGCGCTGTTCATGTCGGCGATTCCCGTGTCGGGCGTGGTCGGCGGGCCGCTGTCGGGCTGGATGCTGAGCCATTTCTCGACCGGCCAGGGCGGACTGGACGGCTGGCAATGGCTGTTCCTGCTGCAGGGCCTGCCGACCGTGCTGCTGGGCGTCGCCGTGCTGTTCCTGCTGTCCGACGGGTTGCACCAGGCGCCCTGGCTGGCGGCCGACGAAAAGCGCGCGCTGCAGGCCGCGCTGGACGCCGACGAACAGGCGCGCCGCGCCAGCGCCAGCGCCGTGCACTCGTTCGCCAGCGTGCTGCGCAACGGCCACGTCTGGATGCTGGGCGCGATCTATTTCAGCATCCAGATGGGCGTCTACGCCATCAACTTCTGGCTGCCGTCGATCATCAAGGGGCTGGGCGTCGGCAATCCGACCACGGTCGGCTGGCTCAGCGCCATCCCCTACCTGTTCGCCGGCGTGTTCATGGTACTGGCCGGCCGCTCGGCCGATGCGCGCCGCGAACGGCGCTGGCACGTGTCCGGGCCGATGCTGCTGGGCCTCGCGGGCCTGGTGCTGGCCGCGAACTTCTCCGGCAATATCGTCGTCGTGATGGGCGGCCTGATCCTGGCCACGATGGGCGCGCTGGCCGCGCTGTCGATGTTCTGGCCGCTGCCGGCCGCCTTCCTCGGCAGCGCGGCCGCCGCCGGCGGGCTGGCGCTGATCAATTCGCTGGGCCAGGTGGCCGGCTTCGTCAGCCCGATGCTGGTCGGCTGGATCAAGCAGGCCACCGGCAGCACCGACGTCGCGCTGTACATCCTGTCGAGCGTGATGCTGGTCGGCGCCGTGCTGGTGCTGCGCATCCCGGCCCGTCTCGTGAACCGTTGAGGAATACGCCATGAAGATCGTCATCGCGCCCGATTCGTTCAAGGAAAGCCTGTCGGCGCTGCAGGTCGCCGCCGCCATCGAGGCCGGCCTGCGCGAGGTGTTCCCCGACGCCGACGTCGTCAAGATTCCCGTCGCCGACGGCGGCGAAGGCACCGTGCAGGCCATGATCGACGCCACCGGCGGGCGGCGCATCGCGCACATGGTCACCGGACCGCTGGGCGAGCCGGTGCCCGCGTTCTACGGCCATGTCGACGCGCAGGGAGACGATGGCGGCATGGCGGTGATCGAGATGGCCGCCGCCAGCGGACTGGAACTGGTGCCGCCCGCGCGGCGCGATCCGCGCACGGCCACCAGCCGCGGCACCGGGGAGCTGATCCGCGCCGCGCTGGACGCCGGCGCGCGCCGCTTCGTGCTGGGCGTGGGCGGCAGCGCCACCAACGACGGCGGCGCCGGCATGCTGCAGGCGCTGGGCGTGCGCCTGCTCGACGCCGACGGCCGGGAACTGGCGCCGGGCGGCGCGGCGCTGGCCCGGCTGGCGCGCATCGACGTCGCCGGATTGGATGCGCGCGTGCGCGACTGCGACTTCCAGATCGCCTGCGACGTCGACAATCCGCTGGCCGGCCCGCGCGGCGCCTCGGCCATCTTCGGCCCGCAGAAGGGCGCGACGCCCGAGGTGGTGCAGGAACTGGACGCCTGCCTGGCGCACTACGGCGCCATCGTCGAGCGCGATTTCGGCCGGGCGGTAGCGGCCATGCCGGGCGCCGGCGCCGGCGGCGGCATCGCCGCGGCGATGGTGGTGTTCCTGGGCGGACGCCTGCGGCCGGGCGTGGAGATCGTCACCGAGGCGGTCGGCCTGGAGGCGGCCGTGCGCGACGCCGACCTGGTCGTCACCGGCGAGGGCCGCATCGACGGCCAGACCGTCGGCGGCAAGACGCCGATGGGCGTGGCGAAGGTGGCCGCGCGCCACGGCAAGCCGGTGCTGGCGATCGGCGGCTGCCTGGCGACGGACGCCGACGCCGTGCACGCGCACGGCATCGACGCCGTGTTCGCGGCGGTGGCGCGGCCGTGCACGGTGGCCGAGGCGCTGGCGGCGGCCGAGGACAACCTGCGCAGCGCGGCGCGCAACGTGGGGGCGGCGCTGAAGGTGGGAATGGCGCTTGGCATGCACATCGGTAACGCCTGATATACCGTCTTCCCCGCCTGCGCGGGGACGACGGGATGCCGGGTTATGATGGCATTTCGTGATCCCGAGCCAGGAGCCCGCTTGTCCACCCCGTCCATCCACCCCGACTATCCCCCCGGCGCCCCCGTGGCGCCCGACGACGAGACCTTCTGGAGCGCGGTGCGCGCCCAGTACGTCCCGTCGCCCGACTTCATCAACCTCGAGAACGGCTACTTCGGCATGCCGGCCCGCCCCGTGCGCGCCGCGTTGCGGCGCTGGCAGGGCCAGGTCGACGCCGAGGGCGCCTTTTTCCTGCGCGAGCGCTTCCCGGCCCTGATGCCGCGGGTGATGATGGCGCTGGCCGCCTTCACCGGGGCCGGCCCGGACGAGCTGCTGGTCACGCGCAGCGCCGTCGAGTCGCTCAACGTGCTGCTGCAGGGCTATCCGTTCGCGCCGGGCGACGAGGTCGTGCTGGCGCGCCACGACTACGACAGCGCGCTCGACACGCTGGAGATGCTGAAGGCGCGCAAGGGCATCGTGCCGGTGTACGTGGACGTGCCGCCCGACCCGGCCGCCGACGAGGAGGTCGTCGCCCCGTACGAACGCGCCATCGGCCCGCGCACGCGGCTGCTGCTCGTCACCCACATCGTGCACCGCAGCGGCCAGGTGCTGCCGGTGGCGCGGATCGCCGCGGTGGCGCGCGCGCGCGGCGTCGACGCGATCGTCGACGGCGCCCATTCGCTGGCCCAGCTGGACTACCGCGTGCCGGCGTTGGGCGCGCAGTTCGCCGCCTTCAACCTGCACAAGTGGGTCGGCGCGCCGCTCGGCACGGGCCTGCTGTACATCGCGCGCGAGCGCATCGCCGACATCGCGCCGCTGTACGGCGACGTGACGCATGCGCCGGGCGACATCTGGAAACTGGCCCACGTCGGCGCCGTGCCGCCGGCGCCGCTCCTGGCGATCGAGGATGCGCTGGCCTTCCACCACGCGCTCGGCGCGGCCGGCAAGGAGGCGCGCCTGCGCTGGCTGGGCAGCTACTGGCTGGACCGGGTGCGCGACGTGCCCGGCGTGCGCATCCACAGCCCGCGCGATGCGCGCCGCCGCTGCGCGATCGCCAGCTTCGGTATCGACGGCATGGCGGCCCGCGACGTGGCCGCGCGCCTGATGGCAGATCACCGCATCTACACGGTGGTGCGGCGGCTGGGCGATACCGACGTGGTGCGCGTGACGCCGCACCTGTACACGACGCCCGCCGAGCTGGATGCGCTGGTGGCGGCGATCCGCGCGCTGGCGGCTAGCGCCTGCGCGCCGTCAGCGTGACCCAGGCCACGCCGGCCAGCGTCGCCAGCGCGCACAAGCCGCTGCGCAGCGTGACGTGCTCGCCCAGCAGGGCGACGCCGAGCGCGGCGCTGATCACCGGCACCGACAGCTGCACGGCGCCGGCGCTGATGGCGGGGATGCGCACCCGCACCCAGTACCAGATCGCATAGCCGATGGCCGAGGCGAGGCAGCCGGACAGCAGGGCATACACGGCGCCGGTACCGTCCAGGTGCACGCGGCTGCCCGCGACCAGCACTTGCACGAGCACCAGCACCAGTGCGCAGGGCAGCGACCAGAGGAAGCTGGCGGCGGTGCTGGCGACCGGTTCGCCGCTCGATCGGCCCAGCAGGGAAAAGCCGCCCCAGGCGAAGCCGGCGAGGGCCATCAGGGCGGCCGCGCCCGGCGGCGGCGCCGAGGCCGACGGCGCCAGGAACGCCGCCATGCCGCCGAGCGCCAGCAGCAGCCCCCATGGGCTGGCGCGTTCGCCCTTGGACAGGCCGTACGAGATCATCAGCAGTTGCGCCGACGCGAACAGCACCAGCGCGCCGGCGCCGGTGCCGATGTCGCGGTAGGCGAAGGAAAAGGCGGCGGCATAGGTGAACAGCAGCAGGGCCGATTGCCAGCCGGCCCGGGTGTCGGCCAGCCGGCCGCCGCGCCACTTGAGGATCAGGAGCAGCGTCAGCGCGCCGCTGGCCAGGCGGATCGCGGTGAACGAGGCGGCGTCGATGGGCGTGGTCTGGAAGGCGGCGCGGGCGAGCAGCGAATTGGCCGCGAACGCCGCCATCGCCAGGCAGGTGAGGCCGGCCAGGGCGGCCGGCGCGGCGCCGCGCCGGGCCGCGCCGGCGGCGGGTGCATTGTCCATGCGGGTGTCTCCTTGGAGTTCTTGATCTTGTAGTAAGACCATCCTAGCATGGGCGCCTGCATGGGCGAAAAGCACGGGCGAAAAAAAACCGCGCCCGAGGGGCGCGGCCTTGGGGCCGGCGGGCTGGCGCTCAGCGGTGCCCGCGCCAGCGCGGACCGCCGCCGTAGCGCGGGCCGCGGTGGCCGTGGCCCCAGTTGCTCCAGCTGAAGCCCAGGCCGATCGAGATCGGCGGGTACCACGGATCGACGTAGACGGGCGCCGGCGCATAGATCGGCGGCGCCGCGTAGACCGGCTGGGTCGCGTACACCGGCTGGCTCGCGTAGGCGGCCGGCGCCGGGCTGTAGCTGACGACGGGCGACGAGGTCACGACGCCGCCGTTGGCGGACGACGCGCCGGTGCCCAGCGGGACCGGCGTGACGGACACGACCTGCCAGCCGTCGGCGTCCGGCGCCTGGGCATAGGCGCGGCTGCCGTAGTTGGCGGGGCCGGGATAGGTGGTGGCGCAGCCGCCCAGGGCGGCAAGTGAAACGATGATGGCAAGCATTTTCATGGCGGTTCTCCTCACCTGCTAACTATACGGATTTTGCCGCCGCGCGCGCGGGCAATTACAGGCTGTTACACCTGCGGGCACAGCGGAAACGCGTCGCCGTGCGCGCGCGCCGGCGCATGTGGGAATTGGCGCATTTTGCCCCATGGCCGCGCTGGTATCGTGGCATTCCTTTCATCGACCATCCGCATACCATGTTCCTGCGACCTTCCATCCTGGCGCGCCTGGCCGTCGCCTTCGCCTTGGCGGCGCCGCTCGCCGCCGCCGCTGCCGACGATGCAGCGCCATTCCGCTTCGAATCCGTGCGTTCGCTCGATGCCATGCAGGACCTGGTGCGCGCCGCCTTCCCGCCGGGCGCGCCGCGCGCCGGACTGCGCCGGGCGTTCGTCGAGGAAGGCGGCGCCAGCCTGCGTGCGCACCCGTCGCGTGCCGGCACCGAAAAATACCTGTACGACATCAACCTGTGCCGTACCTATGTGTGGCGCTGGAACGTCTCGGCCGACTACGACGGCGACGGCAGGCTGGTGCAGGCCTGGGTCAATGGCGAGCCGGTGCATGCGGGCGGCCCGCAGAAGACGGATCCGACCGCCATGCCGCATGGCCCGCGCGCCGGCATCCTGCGCGTGGTGCGTCCGCGCCCCGAGGCCGACCTGGGAGAGAAAGAGCTGGTGTACCTGGCGTTCGACTTCGACGGCAATCCGGCCACCACCGCCGACCGCATCGCGAGCGGCGGCGGGCCCACGCAGCCGAACCCGCTCAACATGGGCAAGATACACGCCTATGCCAACGTCGACCCCTGGCGCTCGATCTTCGACGCCGATCCGGCGGACCGCATCGCCGGCCATGCCGGCATGTGCCCGCCGCCGCGCCAGGCGCGCTAGACGCGCAGGACGTGCAAGACGCTCACAGCGTCACGTCGACGCGCGCGTACCAGGAGCGTCCGTTGATGCCGAACGGGCAGGTTTCCCAGCAATAGGTAAAGCCCATCTGCGGGAACGGCGCGGCGCGCACCGGATCCCAGCGCGTCGGGAACGTGTTGAACAGGTTGTTGGCGCCCACCGTCAGGCTGGTCGACTTGCTGAAGCTGTAGCGCAGCGTGGCGTCGGCGATCCATTTCGCATCCCAGGTCTGCACGAACGGCGCCGTGAATCCCTGGCCCTGGACTTCGCCGTAGTAGTTGGCGCGCAGCGTGCCGTTCCACGGCCCGGTGCTGTAGTCGGCCGCCAGCACGTGATGGCGGCGCGGCTGGCCGTGCTCGATCAGCGTGACCTGCGCGTCGTCGAACAGCTGGGCGCCGGTGAGGACCGGCGATTGCGAATGGCGGCCCGTCACTTCCGTGCGGTTGAAGTCGAACTGGCCGGACAGCACCAGCGTCGATCCCGGCCAGCGCGTGGTGTGCTCGGCGACGATGTCGAGGCCGCGCGTGCGCGTGTCGATGGCGTTGGTGAAGAACTGCGCCTGGCCCACCTTGAGCGGGTCGAGGATCGCCTTGATCGGGCAGGCGGCCGGGGTCGGGCAGGCGCCCGATTCCGGCGCGATGTTCGACGAGAACACGATGCGGTCGTCGATGTCGATGCCCCACAGGTCGGCCGTCAGCGAGAAGTTCTGCGTCGGGCGCAGCACCAGGCCGATGCTGGCGTTCTTCGACGTCTCTTCCTTCAGGTTCGGGATGCCGAAGGCGCGCGTGACGGCGCTGCCCTCGCGCGCCGTCAGGGTCTCGGTGAGCACGCCGGCCGCGTTCAGGTTGGTCGACACCGAGCTGTAGAACTTCTGCTGCACGCCCGGCGCACGGAAGCCGGTCGAGACCGTGCCGCGCAGGCCCACGGTGCGGGACGGGTCGTAGCGCAGGCTCAGCTTGCCCGTGGTCGTGCTGCCGAAGTCCGAGTATTTTTCCCAGCGGACGGCGGCGCCGAGCAGCAGGCCCTGCGCCAGCTGGTGCTCGGCGTCGGCGTACAGGGCGACGTTGTGGCGGGCCTCGTCCACGGCGGTGGCCGGGGTCCAGCCGGGGAAGCCCTGGGTGCCGGACGCGGCGACACCGCCGGCCTGGTCGCGGATCACGATGGCCGGGTTGTTGGTGCGGCCGTACTGGTAGGACACCGGATCGCCGGCGTCGATCGCATAGCCGTCGCGCCTGTACTCGGCGCCGACGGCGAACGACAGCCGGCGGCCGAGCAGGTCCAGCGGGCCGCGCAGGTCGAGGTTGGCCGTGGTCTGGCGGAACTTCAGCGCGCCGGTGTCGGCATCGAGCGGCGATTCGGCATAGATGCCGCCGCCCGGTTTCGGTTCGTACCAGTAGCTGACGTTGATCGTGTTCTTCTCGCGGAAATCGAGTTCGCTGCGGCCGTGGTTGACCGACGCGTCCAGCTGCCACTCGCCCGGCAGGTCGCGGCGCCAGCCGACGGCGACCGAGGCGTCCTTGACGGTCGTGCGGATGTTCGGCAGGAAGCCCTGCGGGTACACGGCCGGCACGTTGCGGCCGTCCTCGGCGGAACGGAAGAAGCCGGCCGAGTCGCCGGTGCGGTGCGAGACGCCGCCGAAGCTGTAGAACTCGCCGCCGGCGGCCGGCAGTCCCGCGTTCCACCAGAAGTACTTGTCCTTGGCCAGGCTGTCGCCGATGCGCTGGGTCACGCGCGGCGGATCGACGCGCAGCGTGTCCGGCCCGGCGCGGTTGGTCTCGCCGCGCCGGCGGCCCTCGGCGCTGAGGTTGACGAAGCCGCCGTCGCCGATGGCCCAGCCGGTGTTCGCGCTGCCAGAAACCAGCGCGCCGCCGCCCTCGCTGGTGCCGCCGGCGCTGGCCGACAGCTGCGTGTTGGTGGTCTGCTTGAGCACGATGTTGATGACGCCGGCGATCGCGTCCGACCCGTATTGCGCGGCGGCGCCGTCGCGCAGCACCTCGATGCGCTGGATCGCCGACATCGGGATCGCATTGATGTCGGTGCCGGCCGAGCCGCGCCCGATGGTCTGCTGGACGTTGACGAGCGCCTGCTGGTGGCGCCGCTTGCCGTTCACCAGCACCAGGATCTGGTCCGGTCCCAGCGAGCGCAGCGTGGCCGGCCGGATGATGTCGGTGCCGTCGCTGATGAAGGTGGTCGAGAAATTGAAGGACGGGTCGAGCGTCTGCAGCAGCTTGCCCAGTTCCTGCGGCCCGGCCATCTGCATGTCCTTGGCGTTGATCAGGCCGACCGGCGCGGCCGAGTCGAGCGCCGTGCGGGCCGCCGAGCGCGAACCCAGCACGACCACCGAGGCCATCGAGGGATCGCGCGCCTGCGCCTCGTCGGACGCCTGCTGGGCGTGGGCGGGAACGCAGGCGAGGGGAAGGATCATGGCGATGGCGGCGGCGATGGCGGTGGGGCGGAACGGGGTTGTGGCTGGCTTGCGAATCATCCTGGGTCTCCGTGTCTTGTCGTTGTTCGGCGTCCGGGCGCACGACCGTGCGGGACGGCGTGGCGACGAGTCTAGCGACACGGGGTGGGTATGCACAAATGTTAACTCTTGCGACTGTTGTTAATTTGAGAAGGAAATAACAATCTTGCTTGTTAGGCTAGACGGCGCTGGGATATGCTGAAAAGAATGGCGGTCAATATGCCCCACAGTTGCATGCGGGAACATAACTCTGATGTAACATTGTTACATCCGCGCTCCCCCGCGTCAGCCGAACAAGCCGAGCGGCACTGCCTGCGCCATCGCCGCGTAGCCGGCATCGCTCGGATGCAAGTGGTCGCCGCTGTCGTAGGCCGGCAGCAGGCGCCCCGGTTGGGACGGATCGCGCAGTGCCCGTTCGAAGTCGATGATGGCGTCCCAGGCGCCGGACGTGCGGGTCCAGGCGTTGACGCGCTGGCGCACCGATTCGCGCGCCGCCGTGTAGTAGACGTGGCCCTCGAACGGCGGCAGCGTGGCGCCGATGGCGTCGACCCCGCGCGCCCGGGCGCGGGCGATCAACTGCGCATAGCCGCCCGTGATGTCGTCCGGCGGGATCGGGTTGGAGGACGGGCTGTAGCAGATGTCGTTGATGCCGATGAGGACGACCAGCCAGCGCACGCCGGCCGTGGCCAGCACGTCGCGGTCGAAGCGTTCCAGCCCGTCGTGCCCGGCCAGCCAGGCGTTGGCGTAGTCGTTCAGCAGCGAATTGCCGCTGATGCCGCGGTTGACGACGCCCGGCACCGCCATGCCCGGCAGTGATTCGGCCAGCAGGCGCCGCGCCAGGTGGTCCGGCCAGCGCCGGTTGGCGTTGCCCGTGCTGCGCGCGCCGTCCGTGATCGAATCGCCGAACGCGACGATGGACCCGCCCGCGCCGGCCACGTCGACCTCGCCGAGGAAGGGCCAGGACGCGATGCTGCGCGCGACCGGCAGGCTGGGCGTGGTCACATGGTTGCCCGTGCTCGAGACGTAGCCCGTCTGCAGCGCCAGGTCGTGCGTCGTCGTTCCCGGGACGGTGCCCGGCAGGTACAGGCTGATGGCGAGGTCGGCCTGGGCGGGAAAGACGAGGTCGACCGGATCGGACACGGCCGGGCTGCCGGCCGGGATCGTGATGCCGGGGCGGCCGGCGAACGTCAGTTCGTGCCCGCTGCCGGGGACGAGGCTCGCCCCGGCGGCGCGCACGCCGATGCCGGCCGCGCCGATGCGCAGCGGAGTGCTGCCCATCTCGTTCGACAGGCGCACGCGCACGCGGCTGCCGCCGATGCTGGCGCGCACGACCAGGCGCAGCGTCTGGTCGCTGAAGCCCAGGGTGGTCGCTTCGGGTGGCGGCCCGGCCGGGGCTGCGCCCCAGGTGGCGCACCAGGTGTCGCGCGTTGGCGGCGGGGCGGCGCGGGAAGTGCCGAACGCCCCGCTGCCCAGCGCACCGAGCAAAACGGCGCCATGGTGCAGGAACGCACGGCGCCGTGGGCGGCCCGGCTGGTTGCTGCTAGGTACGGCGCGTATGCCGCCAATGTCTTCCTGCGGGGATGCCATGGCTGCCTCCTGTGTCCATGCGCAGCGGACGATCTGCTGCGGTGTCATGCCGACTCTAATCGCATAGCGGTCAGGATGTGTTGCATGCACGCCGACGCGATTTGAGCGACATCAACATCATGCAGTTGCGAGGTTCCTCTACGCACTGTACCGGTCCCTGGCGGCATCCCCCAGAACGAACGAGAACGTGATGACGTCGTCAAAACCACGTGTCTCTGTGCAAAATGGCAACCGATCTGCAAATCACTTTTTTCGATTTCGGCGATTCTGTTGTTTTTTATCGGCGAAGCGTCACGGTGTATTTACTTGGCACGGCGCTTGAGCTGTAATGCTGATTGCCATATGGAAACGGGAAAATTGTGCGAAATCCATTGCTTGATGCTGTCCTCAGCCAGAACAACCGCGAAGCCGACCGCCTCATGATCGGTATCCTCTGGAGCCTCTTCGCCATCGCCCTCGGCCTGTCGGGCCTGCACGACACGATGCACTGGGCCCTTCTCGTCGGCTTGCCCACCGCCGCCGCGCCGACCTTCCTGTTGCTGGCGAGCGGCGGATCGCGCATCGCGCGCGCCATGGTCGGCGTGGCGTTCATGGTGTTCTGCGCCCTGCACATCCACCAGGCCCTGGGGCGTACCGAAGCGCACTTCGGCATCTTCGCCCTGCTCGCATTCCTGTTGTGCTACCGCGACTGGATGGTGATCGTTGCGGCCGCCACCACCGTGGCGCTGCACCATGTGACGTTCGACTATCTCCAGAAGGTCGGCTTCCCGACCTATTGCCTCAGCGAGCCGAGTTTCGAGATCGTCATGGTGCACGCAGGCTACGTGCTGGCCGAGGCCGGCGTGCTGTGTTACCTCGCACGCGTCCTCAGGCGTGAAGCCGTGCGTGCGGCAGAGCTGCACGTTGCCGTCGCGGCCATGACCGCGGCGCCGGGCAAGATCGATCTGCGTGCGGACGCCATGCCGCGCAGCAGCGACAGCGCGCGCTCGCTCGCCGTCGTCATCGAGCGCATCCGCTCCATGCTGGCCGACGTGAAACACAGCGTCCGCCAGACTGCCGAGGCCTCCGCGCTCATCGCTGACAGCAACACGGAGATGTCGACACAGGCGCAACTGCAGAGCGAGGCCATGCGCCATGCGGGACATGCCATGGCCGAGCTGACTTGCGCCATCCAGCAGAGTGCCGAGCACTCCGGAAAGGCCGACCGCCTGGCCGGGGACGCGGCCTCGGTGGCGGCCCGGGCGGGCCAGGTCGTCGGACGGGTGGTCGATACGATGCAGTCGATCGATGCCGCATCCAGGGAGATCGTCGAGATCACGGCGCTGATCGACGGTATCGCCTTTCAAACGAATATCCTGGCCCTCAATGCTGCGGTGGAG
>DAMAFT010000018.1:0-16109 GCA_031995805.1 Massilia sp. | reverse complement strand
GTACTTCCTCCAGACCGGCAATGCGTGGCGCAGCATGCCGCCCGAGTTTCCGCCCTGGCGCACCGTGCACGAGTATTTCACGCAATGGACGATGCTGCGCGAAGCCAATCGCACCTTGCTGGAGCAGGCCCTCGAGCGCCTCGACCGTCCGGTCGAGATCGCGCGGCTGCGCCAGTTGACCGGGCAGCGCTGAAGTTCCTACTGCGCCGCGGTCGCAGCCCCTTCCGCCGGCTCGAACACCAGGTGCTTCTTGTCGTCGAAGTGGAACACGCCGATCGGCTGGGCCTGCACGTCGTCCGACGGGTCGCCCAGTTGCGTGCACTGCCCGGTTTCCACCTGCCACATCTCTTCGCCCGCGCGCAGCAGGAAGGTCTGTTCGCCGGTCGAGAACAGCTCGACGTTGAGGTCGTCCATCGAGGTCTTGCCGAAGTCGAACTGGCGCTGGCAATCCGGCAGGCGCGCGGCGATCACCCTCAGGCTGGCCTGCTTGCTCCAGAAATAGTCCTGCGTTACCACGACCGTGATGGCGTGGTCGCTGCCGTCGATGGTGTAGCTGGTCGAATCGTTGACGCAGCCGGACAGCAGCAACAGCGGGGTCAGCAGAAATAGGGAGGTGCGCATGCTCGTTCCTGGTCGAAGATGCCTGTATGCATCAACTTGCGAGTATAGAACCCCTGTCCGGCGCTCGCAACGGCGCGTGTGCGGCTTTTTCGCGGAAACGTCGCGCAAACTGCTGATTTCTTGAAGGAATCACGCACGAAAAGCCGGTGTCTGGCGCGCTCCGCATATTTCCGAATTGCTCCATGATCGGCACATCGCCAACCACCGCAGCAAGCGAGGACACCGATGTCGGACGACGCCCCCCATCTCCCCGGACGAGACGCCGCAGGCGCCACGTCGCCCCATGTTCCGCCGCAGCCGCTGGTCCTGCACGTCAACGGCGTCGCGCGCAGCCTGTGCGTCGAGCCGCGCGTCACGCTGCTCGATGCGCTGCGCGAGGTGCTGCACCTGACCGGGACCAAGAAGGGTTGCGACCGCGGCCAGTGCGGCGCCTGCACGGTGCTGGTCGACGGCCAGCGCATCAATGCCTGCCTGACGCTGGCGGTCATGCACGACGGCCGCGAGATCGTCACGGTGGAGGGCCTGGCGCATGCCGACGCGCCGCATCCGGTGCAGCAGGCCTTCATGGACTGCGACGGTTTCCAGTGCGGCTACTGTACGCCGGGCCAGGTGTGCGCGGCCGTGGCCCTGCTCGATGAAGTCAAGGCGCGCCACGCCAGCCGCCTGACCGTGGGCGAGCAACTGGCGCCGGGCGCCCTGTCGCCGGACGAGATCCGCGAGCGCATGAGCGGCAACCTGTGCCGCTGCGGCGCCTATCCGAACATCGTCAAGGCCATCCACAGCGTGGTCCTGCGCCAGGCATCGTAGGAGGACGCATGCAATCGATCTCCTACGCGCGCGCGCGCGACGTGGCCGACGCCATCGCGCTGGCGCGCCAGCCGGGCAGCAAGTTCATCGGCGGCGGCACCAACCTGCTCGACCTCTGCAAGAGCGGCATCGAACGGCCGTCGCGGCTGGTCGACGTCAGCCGGCTCGACCTCGCCGCCATCGAGGAAGTGCCTGGCGGCGGCCTGCGCATCGGCGCCATGGCCACCAATACGGCGGCCGCCAACCATCCGCTGGTGCGCGCGCGCTACCGGCTGCTGTCGGACGCGCTGCTGAACGGCGCCTCGGCCCAGCTGCGCAATATGGCGACCGTGGGCGGCAACCTGCTGCAGCGCACGCGCTGCCACTACTTCGCCGATCCGGCCTTCGTCCACTGCAACAAGCGTGCTCCCGGCTCGGGCTGCGACGCCATCGACGGCCACCAGCGCCTCCACGCGATCCTCGGCGCCAGCCCGCACTGCATCGCGACCAATCCGTCCGACATGAGCGTGGCGCTGGCCGCCCTCGACGCCGTCGTGCGCCTGGAGGGGCCGGACGGCCCGCGCCAGGTCGCCATCGGCGACTTCCACCGGCTGCCGGAACAGCGGCCGCAGGACGACACCACGATCGCGCCCGGCGAATTGATCGTGGCGGTCGACCTGCCGCCGTCGCCGTTCGCGCGCCATGCGCACTACCTGAAGGTGCGCGACCGCGCCAGCTATGCGTTCGCGCTGGTGTCGGTGGCGGCCGCGCTCGACATCGACTTCGAGCCCGACGGCGGCACGGTGCGCGACCTGCGCATCGTGCTGGGCGGCGTGGCGCACAAGCCGTGGCGCGCGCACGCGGCCGAGGACGTGCTGCGCGGCCGCCCGCTGGCGGCGCTCGACGCCGCCCTGCTGGCGCGCGCGGGCGCGGCCGCGGTGGCGGGTGCACGGTCCTATCCGCACAACGCCTTCAAGGTCGAGCTGGCGCGGCGCGCGGTGGTGCGCGCCGTGCGCCGCGCGGCCGGCATCCAGGGAGAACCGGCATGAGCACGATCGGCGCACCTCTTAACCGGACCGACGCCTGGGCCAAGGTCAGCGGCGCGGCGCGCTATGCGGCCGAGCATCCCGTCGACGGCCTGGTCCACGCCGTGCTGGTCACGAGCACCATCCCCAGCGGCCGCGTGCTGCGCATCGACGCCGCCGCTGCCGGCGCGCTGCCCGGCGTGCTGCTGGTGATGACCCACGAGAACGCCCCGCGCCTGCCGCCGGACACCCGCAACGGCAAGATCCAGCCGCCCGGCGGGCGCCGCCTCACGCTGCTGCAGGAAGACACGGTCCACTACAACAACCAGCCCGTCGCCGTCGTCGTGGCCGACACGCTGGAGCGCGCCCGCGCCGCGGCGGCGCTGCTGCGCATCGACTACGAGGAAGCGCCGGCCGTGCTGGATTTCGACCGGGCGAAGCAGGCGCCGCATCCGCCCGCGAAGGTGCAGGGCGAGGAACCCGATACGCGCCAGGGCGACCTGCAGGCCGGCCTGGCGGCCGGCAGCGCGCGGGTGGACGCGACCTATACGACGCCGGTCGAGAACCACAACCCGCTCGAGACGCACGCGACGATCGCGCAGTGGCATGGCGACCATCTGACGCTGCACGATTCGACCCAGTACATGAAGGGCGTGCAGCGCATCGTCGCCGCCGTCTTCGGCATCCCGGCGGAACACGTCACGGTGCTGTGCCCGTTCGTCGGCGGCGGCTTCGGCTCGAAGGGCTCGGCCTGGTCGCACGTCGTGCTGGCGGCGCTGGCGGCGCGGCAGCTGGGACGGCCGGTCAAGCTGGCGCTGGAGCGCGCGCAGATGTTCGGCCCGGTCGGCCAGCGCCCGCGCACCGAGCAGCGCCTGCGCCTGGCGGCGACGGCGGACGGACGCCTGACGGCCATCGGCCACGACACCGTCGCCCACACCTCGATGCTCGAGGACTGGATCGAGCCCTGCGGCATCGTCACGCGCATGCTGTACGCGAGCCCGCACCGCGAGACGACGCACCGGCTGGCGCGCATGCACACGGGCACGCCGACCTTCATGCGCGCGCCGGGCGAGGCCACCGGCTCGTTCGCGCTCGAATCCGCGATGGACGAACTGGCCCACCAACTGGGCATGGATCCGCTCGCGCTGCGCCTGAAGAACGACGCGGAGCGCGATCCGGGCAAGGACCTGCCGTGGTCGAGCAAGTCGCTGCGCCAGTGCTACGAGATCGGCGCCGAGCGCTTCGGCTGGCGCGAGCGCGATGCGCGGCCGCGCTCGATGCGGCGCGACGGCAAGCTGGTGGGCTGGGGCATGGCGACGGCGACCTATCCGACCAACCGCTCGCCGGCAGCATGTTCGGCCACCATGCTGGCCGACGGCACGGCCGTATTCCGCTCCAGCACGCAGGAACTGGGGACCGGCACCTATACCGTGATGAGCCAGGTGGCGGCGGACGCGCTGTGCCTGCCGCTCGAGCGCATCCGCTTCGAGCTGGGCGACTCGCGGCTGCCGGAAGCGCCGGTCTCGGGCGGCTCGACCACGGTGGCCAGCGTGGCGCCGGCCGTGCAGGCGGCCGGCCATGCGCTGCGCCTCAAGCTGATCGACATCGCGGCGGCGGATGCGCGCTCGCCGTTGTCCGGCGCCACGCCGGACCGGGTGGGCATCGACCGCGGCGCCGACGGCGCCGAACTGTACCTGCTGGACGACAGCGCGCGCCGCGAGCGCATGGCCGACATCGTGGCGCGCCACGGCGCGCCGGTGGAAGCGACGGCCAACGCCGAACCCGGCGCCGAGAAGCAGCGGTATTCGATGCACGCCTTCGGCGCCGTGTTCGTCGAAGTGACGGTCGACGAGGACCTGGGCGAGATCCGCGTGCCGCGCGTGGTGGGCGTGTACGGCGTCGGGCGCCTGCTGAACGAGAAGACCGGCTACAGCCAGCTGATGGGCGGCATCGTCTGGGGCCTGGGGATGGCGCTGCTGGAGGAAACCCTGGTCGACGGGCGTACCGGCCGCGCGGCGAACGGCAACCTGGCCGAGTACCACGTGCCGGTGAATGCCGACGTCGGCGACATCGACGTGCAGATCGTCGACGAGGACGACCCGCACGTGAATCCGCTGGGAGCGAAGGGCATCGGGGAAATCGGCATCACCGGCGTGGCCGCGGCGGTGGCGAATGCGGTGTTCCATGCGACCGGCAGGAGGGTGAGGGAATTGCCGGTGACCCTGGACAAGGTGTTGTAAAGGGAGTACCCGTGCTTCCCGGGAACGACGGATGGCGGCTTATTGCGCGTGCTGCGCCACCTGCTTTTCCCCATGCGCCTCGTGCGTGTTCTCCCACCCCCCGCCCAGCGCCAGGAACAGCTGCACCTGGTCCGCCGCCAGCTGCGCATCCGACGCCGCCAGCGCGCTCTCGGCATTCGCCAGCGTGCGGTCCGCGTCCAGCGCCGACAGGAAGTCGCTGCGGCCGAACTGGTACAGCCTGGCGCTCTGGCGCGCGGCCAGGGCGCTCTGGTCGCGCGCGGCGCGCAGCGCGGCGTTGCGGTCCAGCTCGCGGGCGTAGACGGTCAGCGCGCTTTCCGTCTCGCGCAGGGCGTTCAGCACCACCGCGTCGAAGCGCGCCAGGGCGCCGGCCGTGCCGGCTTCGGCCTGGGCGATGTGCGAGCGCGCCGAGCTGGTCGCCGGCAGGTTCCAGGAAATCAGCGGACCCAGCGAGAACTTCCAGGTGTTCGCGTCGCCGAACTGGTCCATGAAGCCGACGCCGCCGAACGAGGCGCCCAGCGCGACGTTCGGGTACAGCTCGGCGGTGGCCACGCCGATGCGCGCGGTGGCGCCGGCCAGCAGGCGCTCGGCCTGGCGCACGTCGGGGCGGCGGCGCAGCAGGGCGGCGCCGTCGCCGACCGGGATCGCGCTGGCCACGCGCGGCGGCGTCGCGCATCGGGCGACCTCTTGCGGGAATGCGCCCGGCACTTCGCCGGTCAGCACGGCCAGGCGGTACAGCGCGGTGCGGCGGCGCGCTTCCAGCGGCGGCAGGTTGGCGCGCAGCTGCTCGAGCTGGGCCCGGGCGCGGCTGTTGTCGATGGCGATGCCGCGGCCGCGCTGCACGCGCTCGGCCGTCAGTTTGACGAATCGTTGCTGCAGGTCGACCGAGTCCTGCGCCACCTTCAGCTGGTAGCCGGCCGAGCAGGCCTCGGCATAGGCGCGCGTGGTGTCCGCGGCGACCATCATGTGGGCCAGGTCGGCGGCCGCCTGCGCGGCTTCGCGGTCGGCTTCGGCCGCCTCGATGGCGCGGCGGATGCGGCCGAACAGGTCGAGCTGGTACGACACCTTGACGTCGCCGTCGTAGATGCCGGTGCGCGGCAGCTGTTCCGGCAGGCCGATCGAGGCGCCGGCGATGCGGCCGTACAGCGGCGCCACGCTGCCCTCGACTTCGGGACGCTTCTTTTCCTCGACTTCTTCCAGCACGCCGTGCGCGCGCGCCAGGTTGGCGGCGGCCACGCGCAGGTCGGCGTTGGCGCCGAAGGCTTTCTGCACCAGCTTGTCGAGCAGCGGATCCTGGTACAGGCGCCACCAGTCGGCCGGCAGCGGCTCGGCCTTGTAGGGCTGTTCGGCGGCGCCCAGGAAGGGCGCGTTGGCGGCGGCGCGTTGGATCACGGCTTCCTGCGGCACGTGGTAGTCGGGACCGACGGTGGTGCAGGCGGCCAGCGCCGCGGCGAGGGCGGCCGGCGTCAGGACGGTCTTGGCGATGGTGCGGATGCGGTTCATGGCGGGTCGTCAGTGCGTGGTGGCCGCGGGCGGTTTCGCCGCGGGGAGGGAAGCGGGGGCGGACGCCAGCTTCGCGGCGGCGGGTGCGGCGGGTGCGGCCGGCACAGCCGGCGCCGGTGCGCCGAGCACCTTGACCGTCGCGGTCTGGCCGGCGACCAGGCGCACGTTGGCCGGCACCGGATCGAGCGCGATGCGCACCGGGATGCGCTGGGCCAGGCGTACCCAGTTGAAGGTCGGGTTCACGTTCGGCAGCATGTTGGCGCCGGTGCTGCGGTCGCGGTCGGCGATGCCTTCGGCGAAGCTGTCGACGCGGCCCTTGATCGGGGTGCGCGTGCCCATCAGCGTCACGTCGACGCGGTCGCCGACCTGGATGCCGGGCAGCTTGGTCTCCTCGAAATAGCCTTCGACGTAGAACGAGCCGCCGTCGACCACCGCCATCACCGGATGCGCCGCGCTGGCGTAGGCGCCTTCGCGCAGGTCGAGGTTGGTGACGGTGCCGTCCACGCTGGACACCACGCGGGTGCGGTCGAGGTTCAGCTTCGCCGTGTCGCGGTTGACGACGGCCTGGGCCAGCGCCGCGCGCGCCTGGTCGCTGCGGGTCTGGCCCTGTTCGCGCGTCTCCTGCGAGACCAGGTCGTCGAGCTGGGTGTTGCGCTTGTTCTCGCGCAGCGCCTGGGCCAGCGCCGCCTGGGCCGCCGTCACCTGGGCCTCGCCCTGGCGCAGCGCCAGCTCGAAGCGCGCGCGGTCGATGTCGAACAGCGGCTGGCCCGCCTTGACCTGCTGGTTGTCGTGCACGTAGACCTTGACGACCTGGCCGGTGACGTCGGGCGCGACCTGCACGACATAGGCCTTGACGCGGCCGTCGCGCGTCCACGGTTCGACTTCGTAGTGGCGCCACATCTGCCAGCCCGCATAGGCCGCGCCCGCGGTGACGAGCAGGGTGATGCCGATCCGGCCCAGCGCCGGCAAGGAAAATTTGATAGCCATCTCAGGAACTCAGGACAGATTACGTGTGAAATAGGTCAGTGCGCCGAGCACGATGACGAACAGGGAAAGATCGAACAGGGCCGGGTGCCAGACCAGGCGATAGAAGCCGGCCTTGGCCAGGACCAGGTTGAGCAGCCGCGATACCGCCAGCGCCGCCAGCACGAGCAGCAGCAGGGGAGGAACGAACAGGCCGTAGATGCTGACTTCGCCGATCATCGGATCTCCTCGTGGATGTCAGTGGTGCGGGAGGGTTGGTAGGGAGGCGCCTGCGGGAACAGGTCGCGGCGGATGCCGGTGAGCGCGGCCAGGGCTTCGCGCTGGGCCGCGTCGCGGGCACCGTCGCACAGCGCGCGCAGGGCGTTGTCGATCGCGTCCAGCAACTGCGCCTCGCCGTGCGCGTCGATGCCTGGGCGCAGCGCGAAGTGGCGCGCCAGCAGGTCCATCAAGGGCTTGAGCGCCGCTTCGCCGCGGCCCAGTTGCGGGCGCGCATCCTGCAGCAAGGTCATGTTCAGGCCCACGCGCAGGTCGCGCAGCGCATCGACCGCCTGCAGGTCCTGGTGCGCGCCGGCCAGCGCCAGGCGCGGAGTCAGCAGGCCGACGCGGTCGACCATGCGCGCCGAGAACTCGGCCAGCGTCACGCGCTCGCCGCCGCCCAGGCGCGCCAGTTCGTTCCAGCCGGCCTTGAGCAGGCGGCGCGCGGTCCAGCCGGCGCCAACGCGGCGGAACACGGCGGTGGTGACGGCCGCCGCCACCAGGCCGACGAGCTGCGCCGCCATGCCGTTGGCGAAGGACACCAGGTCGGCCGTGTGCGTATCGATCAGCGCCAGCGTGAAGCAGATGCCGAACAGGAAGGGCATCGCGCGTCCGAACGTCGAGGGCCGCGCCACCAGCACGCCTATCACCAGGAACGCCGGCGCGCACACCAGCACCAGGCTTTCGAAGTTGTGCACGGCCGGCAGCAGCACCAGCAGGTAGACGGCAGACAGCGGGATCGAATAGATCGTGTAGTTCAGGAAGCCCTTGATGAAGGGCAGCGGGTCGTCCTGGGCCGCGAAGAAGCAGCACAGCACGGCCGCCATCATCGGCGCGGCGGCGCCCGACGGCCAGGCGGTCAGGATCCAGAAGGCGCAGCAGGCCAGCGTCGCGAACACGGCGGCGAAGGCCGACAGCAGGGCCATGCCGCGGTCCTGGTGCAGCGCGCTGACCGGGACGCCGGGCAGCTGGCGCAGGGCCTCCGGCAACCGGTCCAGCCGCCCCTCGACGCCGGCGTCGATGTGGTGGCGCAGCGTGCGCGTCTCGATGCAGATGTCGACCAGGCGGCGCAGGCGCGCGGCCAGGTTCAGTTCGATCAGGCCGGTCCAGCCGAGGTCGCGGCCGACGGCCGGCGCCAGCGCGTCGATCTCGCTGCGCAGCCGGGCGCCCTGTTCATCGAGGGCGCTGCCTTTCGGGGCGTCGGTGAGGTGGCCGACGCGCGCCAGCAGGCCGCTCCAGCGCTCCGACACGGCATCCGCGCCCAGCGCGCGCAGCGCCGCCAGCCGGTCCTCGACGCCCGACACCACCGGCACGAAGCTGGCCAGGCGTTCCTGCAGCGCGTTGACGGCCTTCTCGGTCCAGCGCAGGCGCGAGGTGTCGAACGGCAGGTGGGTGGTCATCAGGCGCAGCTCGGTGATGTCGCCGGCCAGCTTGCGGCGCTCGGCGGCGGCGCGCTTGTCGCCGGCCGGATTGAGCGCATCGCGGATCCAGTGCTGGGCGTCGCGCACCGCGTGATCGAGGCGCGCCAGCAGCACCGGGCCGAAGCTCTGCGGCAGTACCAGGCTGTGCACGAGGGTGGCGCAGGTCATGCCGAGCGTGATCTCCTCGACGCGCGCCAGGGCGATGTCGAAGATCGCCTGCGGCTCGCTGACGGCGGGGAAGGCGATCAGGCCGGCCGTGTAACCGGCCAGCATCAGCATGTAGGAGCGCGGGGTGCGGTCCAGCAGCGAGAAATACAGGCAGCCGCCGATCCACAGCGCCAGCGCCAGCGACAGCAGCTCGGGTGCGTTGATCAGGCGCGGCACCAGGAAGGTAACGACGATGGCGCCCAGCAGCGTGCCGCCGGCGCGGTACAGGCCCTTGGAGCGGGTCGGCCCGGCGAAGGGCGCCGAGACGATATAGGCGGTCATCATCGCCCAGAACGGGCGCGGCAGTCCGATGCGCATCGATAGATAGACCGAGAGCATCGCTGCCGCGAAAGATTTTACGGAGAACAGGACCTCCGCACGTGAAGCGAGTTTCATGCTTATTTGGGTTCGTCGGCCTGTCCCTGGACGGCGAGGATGGCGGCCGGCAGCCCGGCCAGCACGCGCAGGCAGCCTTCGACGTCGGCCGGATCGAACGCGCCGAACAGCTTGCGGCGGAACGGGGTCAGCGCCTCGTTCATCAGGTCGGCGGCCTTTTCGCCTTCCGGGGTCAGGCGCAGGATCTTGGCGCGGCGGTCCTGCGGATCTTCATGGCGCTCGACCAGTTTCGAATCGATCAGGTGGTCGACGATGCGCACCAGCGACGAGGCTTCCAGGCTGAGCGTCTCGGCCAGCACGCCCGGGCGCACGCCGTTCTCGCCGAAGCGGCTGATGACGAGCACCGGCAGGCCGGTGGCCTGCGACAGGCCGAAATCGGCCGCGACCTTGTCGGCGGCGGCGCGGTAGGCGCGCGAGGCGTGGGTAAGGGCGGCGGTGAGGCTGCCCAGGGTCTGGTCGGAGAGGGTCATGAGAACTTTGCTGCGTAAATATTGGCTTGGACACTGTTTATAAGCGAAAGTTTAGCATGCGAAGTATTCTGCTTCAAGAATCACGCGGTACGTGAATATACGTAGGGGGGCGCCTACCTTGCCACGACCTGCAAATCCTGCGGTGCGGTGAACTCGACCGCGCATTGTTCGAGGCGCAGCGCCTCGATGGCGGCATAGCCCCAATGCACGGCGCCGAACGCGACGCCGGCCTTGCGCGCCGCCTGCGCATCGGTGGCCTGGTCGCCGACGTAGATCGCCTGCGCCGCGGCCGTGTCCTGGTCGCGCAGCACGGCGCGGAGCCGGCTGGCCTTGCCGAAGATCGACATCCCGCACTCGAACTGGCGCACCAGGCCGGCCAGCTCCGGACCGAGGATCGTGCGCACGTTGTGCTCGGAATTCGACGACACCACGGCCAGCCGCACGCCGCATGCATGCAGGTGGCGCAGCGCCTGGGCGATGCCGTCGAACAGCGCGATGCGATCGGCACTGTCCTGCATCATGCCGATGAAATCCTTCGACGCCAGCGGCAGCTTCCAGGCGGGCATGCCGATGTGCTGCATCATCTTGCGCGTGTCGTAATGGCGAAACGCGTGCGCGCGCGCCGTGTCGATGCGGCGAAAGCCGTGGCGGTCGGCGATGGTGTTGAAGACGCCGAGAAAGAACGGAAACGAATCGGCCAGCGTGCCGTCGAAATCAAAAATGACAAGTCGATAAGTCATATGGCGTGACCGGCATCAAACCGGGGTCAGAGCCGGGGTCAGAGCCCGTTTTTTGGAAATGGGTGTAGAGAAATTTCCAAAAATTTTACTCTGACCCCGGCTCTGACCCCGGTTTGCGGTAGGTCAGCTGTCGATGGCTGTGCGGGCCAGGGCCGTGTCGTCGGAGAACAGGCCGTCGATGCCGGTTTCCAGGTAGCACCGGATCTCGGCGATCGAGCCGGCGTCGTGGCGGGCGGCGGGGCCGGCGCCGTTGCGGAAGTCGGCGGCCAGGAAGGCGTTTTCGGGGCGGAAGGTCCAGACGACGACTTGCAGGCCGGCCCGGTGGGCGTCCGCCACCAGCGCGGTCGGCGCCTGCAGGCGCTCGTCCTTGCCGAGCGGGATCACGGCGCGCGTGTTCGGCGCGACCACGTCGGCGTAGGCAGCGATGTCGCGCAGGCCGCGCGCCGTCACCATCGCACCGTAGGTCAGGCTGCCCTTGGCGGCCGCGACGTCGGCCGGCGGCACGTTGTCGTACTCGCCGCCAGCGATCACCAGCTGGGCCAGGCGCACGTTGGTGTCCGCGCGCCTGCCCAGTACCTTGCGCAGGGCCTTCAGGTTGGCCGTCTCGAAGGATTGCACCGTCACCGGCGCGCGCCGCGTGTAGGCGTGCGCCTTCAGCGTCGACACGAAGCGCTCCTCGAGCGGCAGGCCGGTGGCGGCGAACCAGGTCGAGTGCTTCAGTTCCGGGATGATGCCGATGGTGCGGCCGCGCGCCGCGGCCTCGGCCGCGACGAAGTCGATGACTTCCTCGAAGCTCGGCACCTGGAACTGGCCGTCGTAGCCGGTCCCGCGCATCTGCGGCAGGCGCTCGACGGCGCGCAGCGTCTTCAGTTCGGCCAGCGTGAAGTCGGACACGAACCAGCCCTCGTGCGTCTCGCCGTCGATGGTCTTGCGGGTCTTGCGCGACGCGAATTCGGGACGCCGGGCGACGTCGGTGGTGTCGGTGATCGCCGTCTCGTGGCGCGCCACCAGCACGCCGTCGCGCGTAGCGACCAGGTCCGGCTCGATGAAGTCGGCGCCGTCGGCGATCGCCTTGGCGTACGAGGCCAGCGTGTGCTCGGGACGCAGCGCGCTGGCGCCGCGGTGCGCATACAGCGTCGGTGTCGACGCCGGCTCGAGGCGCGGGGCCTGGGCCAGGGCCAGTCCCGGCAGGGCGGTCGACACGGCACCGGCCGCCGCGCCTTGCAGGAAGCGTCGGCGCCCCAGGCCCGGCAGGAGGATGGTGTGCGTCATCAGATATCTGCCTTCAAGGTGATGAAACCCATGCGCGGCGCGATCGGGTAGGTGGCGTAGCTGCCGCTCGGCTGGCCGACGACCGGCTGCAATGCGCCTTCGCGATCGAGCAGGTTGGTCACGCCGACGGACCAGCGCAGGTTCTTGACCGCGCCGATGGCCGCCGGTACCGGCAGTCTACCGGAGACGTTCAAGCCCATCAGGAAGTAGCCGGCGATGGACAGGTCGTTGGTATAGGTGGCGTAGCGCTTGCCGACGTAGTCGCCGGTCAGCTGCACCTCGACGTCGGCGCCCGGCTTGACGGTCGCGACGAACTTGTTCATCCACTCCGGCGAGTTCGGCACCGACTTGCCGGCGGTGGGGATGAGGGTGGTGCCGGACAGGTAGCTGTCCTGGTACTTCGAGCGGTTGTACGAGATGGCATCGTAGAACGAGAACAGGCGGCCGAAGTGGAAGGTGCCGGCCAGGTCGACGCCGTCGGTCTTGACGTCGCCCACGTTGGACAGGATCGTGGTGCCGCCGGCGAACGAGGTGATGATCGGGTTCGAGCTGACGGCCAGCTGGCGGTCGTGGAAGTCGAAGTGGTAGACCGAAACCTGGCCGTCGAAGGCGGTAAGCGGGCCGGCGCCCAGCTTGCGCGAATCGCGCAGGCCCAGTTCGTAGGTCAACGAGGTTTCCGGTTTCGCCGTGGCCTTGAAGTAGTCGAACGCAGCCTGCGAGGACAGGCTCCACGGCGAATTGCCGCCGCCGCCGTAGGTGACGAACTGGCGCATGTTCTTCTGCACGTTGGCGAACAGCTGGGTCGACGCCGACATGTCCCAGCGCGCGCCGAGCTGCGGCAAGAACCATTTTTTCGTGTCGATCCGGCCTTCCGGCAAGCCCTTGGAGCCGTTGCCGATCGATGCCGGATCCTGGTTCACCGGGAACAGGCCCTCGGCGAACTGCAGGCTGGACTTGAAGCCGCCCTGTACGACGAGGTCCGGGCGCACCTTCCACTCGTCCTGCAGGTAGAGCTGCACGACCTTGTTGTCGATGTCGCTGCCGTACTGGGTGATGATCGGATTCGACGGACGCTGGTACGGCGTGCTCGGGTTGTTCACGTCGAGCGCGTACCAGCGGCGGTAGGCGCCCGAATTGTTGTGCTCGAACCAGAGGCCGGCCTGGATGCGGTGCGCGTCCAGTTCCCAGCGCAGGTTCGACAGCCAGCCCTGGCGGTTGATCTTGTACTCGGTGGTGCGGGTGGCATAGCCGGAATTGCCGAACACCGTTTTCAGGTCCTGGTTCGGCAGGTAGACCTTGAACAGCGCCGGCAGGCCGGCCTGGTTGATCGGGCCGGCGACCACGCCGACGCCGTCGTTGTGGTGGAAGTAGTACTGGTTCGACCAGGTGACGTTGTCGCTCAGGTAGGCCTCGTACTTCGCATAGGCCAGCTTGTCGGTGCGCTGGGCGTCGCTGTAGTAGTTGCGGAAGTTGGCGCCCACCGCTGCCGGCGGCGCGCCGTTCTTGTCCAGGTAGGCCAGGGCGGCGCCGAAGTCCGGGTACAGGAAGGGACGCGTGTAGGGCGACGCCAGGCCGGCCTGGTGCAGGGTGGAGTCCTCGTTCGGCTCGGTCTTGTCGGACCAGTCGACGAACACGGTCAGCTTGCCGCCGTCGTGCTTGTGGACGAATTTCGCGTTGAACTGGTCGTTGCTCTGGCGCCCGTCGAAGTCCCAGGCCTTGGCTTCGTGGTGCAGGGCCGATACCCAGAAGCTGTTGCCGTTGCCGATGTCGCCCGCATCGTAGCGCACGAAGGTACGGCTCGCGCTGTGGCTGCCCAGCGTCTGCTGGACGTCGACGTTGCGCGCGGCCGACGGGTCGAGCGAATAGGTCTCGATGGTGCCGCCCAGGTTGCTGGTCGACGCCGTGCCCAGGTCGCCGGCGCCGGTGGCCAGCACCACGCTCCTCACGTTCTCGCTGGTGACGGCGCGCTGCGGCGCCAGGCCGTTGTAGTTGCCGTATTGCTGGTCGCCGAGCGGCACGCCGTCCATCGTGTAGCCGAGTTGCGAACCGCCGAACCCGTGCACGAACAGCGACAGGTTCTGCTCGTTGTTGCCCCACGGGTCGGCGGTCTGGAAGCTCATGCCCGGCAGCGCCTGCAGCGCCTTGAGCGGATTCACGCCGGGCAGCACTTTCTGGATCTCGGTGCCGGACAGCGCGACCGAGGAACGTGTCTTGCGCGTCGAGATCTCGACGGTGGCGATGGTGCCGGCGGGCGTGGTGTCCTGGATGGCGGGCGCCGGCGGCGCGTCGGCCATTGCCGGCACCTCCTCGGCATGGGCCAGCGAGGCGCACAGGGCGGCCGCGGCGAGGGCGATCAGCGAAGGACGCAGGAACAGGGATGGAGATGCAACAGGCTTGGTGGGGGTCATCGTCGGCGGCTCTGGCGGCGGTTAAAAGTGGAGCGCAGCATAGCCATCCAGGATGACTGCCGCGTTACCGTACGATGAAGTCTGGATGACCTTTCCAGCTTGTAAGGTTGTTCGTCATCTGAATGCATTCGGTGTCGACGATTCTTACAGCGGGATCGGCGACTGCAAGCCCCAGGGAGTTGAAATCCAGCAAATGCGGCCGCACAGGCAAGCGGTGCATGCCATAACGATGTCGGATTTCTTTACAGTGCATCCAACAGAAACGGCAGTATCGACGTAATGCCTTGATTTTTCTTAATTTTATTTCCTGGAACACATATTGCTTAAAAATTAGAAACAATTATCAGGGATCGTCATGAAACGCCTCTACCAGCGCCTCGCCGCCGTCTTCGTCCTCGGTCTTGCAGCGCAAGCCGCCCATGCCGGCCTCATCAGCATCCAGTTCAGCGGTTCGACCGCGTCGTGCAGCGTCAACAACAGCAACTGCACCAAGACCATCGACGCGCAGACCGGCAAGGCGGTCGCCGGTGCGGACGGCGACCTGTGGAACCGCCTGAACGTCGGCAACGGCACGGCCGGCAACCTGTTCGACACGACGGGTACGAAGACGGGCGTCAGCCTGGATATCTATTCCTCGCACGTGTACAACGCCAACACGACCTTCTATGCATTCGGCGGCACCCAGTATGCCAGCCTGATGGACGGCTACCTGGTCGGCGAGAAGAACAAGGCCGGCAGCCCGGACGGCATCGCCCTGACCCTCAAGGGCCTGGACGCGAACCAGACCTATGACCTGTACGTGTACACCCAGGGCGACAACAATGCCAAGGGCCGCGCGATCCAGATCGATGCGAACGGCGTCGTGCAAAGCGCGCTGCAGACCAATGCGAACACCTTCAAGCTGAACGACAACTACATGCTGCTGACGGTGCGCGCCGACGCGGCGGGCCAGATCAAGGTGGTCGGTACCCAGCTGGCCGGCGAAGCCAACATCAACGGCCTGCAACTGCGCGCCGTGCCGGAGCCGGGCTCGCTGATGCTGCTGGGCGTTGGCATCGCCGGCCTGGCGCTGGCGCGCCGCCGCCAGGCACGCACCGGCTGACACGCACCGAACGCGGCCATGCCGCGCACGACGACACGGCCTCGCGCGAGGCCGTTTTGCATGCGTTCTGCATTGTAGAGCGCCGCTCGGCTACCATCGCCGTCCACCGGACACGCCCCTGGAGAAACGATTGGCCGCAGTGCTCATGCTCAAGCTGTTCCTGGTCCCGCTGCTGATCTGGCTCGTCACCCTGGCCGGACGGCGCTGGGGACCCGAGGTGGCCGGCTGGCTGTCGGCCCTGCCGATCGTGTCCGGCCCGATCCTGCTGACGATCGCGCTCGAGCAGGGGACTGCCTTCGCCGCCACCGCCGCCGCCAACACGCTGCTCGCCGTCGTCGCGATCCTCGTGTTCAGCGTCGCCTACGCGTGGGCATCGGGATGGCTGGGCATCGTCGCATCGATGATGGTGGCCCTGCTGGCCTGGGCTGCGGCGGTGGCCGGCCTGCGCCTGGCCGACCTCGATCCGCTGCCGGCCTTCGTGCTGGTCGCCGGTCTGCTGGCGCTGGCGCCGGCGCTATTCCCGGCGGTGGCGGCGGGCGCGCCGCCGCGCACGAAACCCGCGGCCGACCTGCCGCTGCGGATGGCCGCCGGCGCGCTGCTGTCGGTCTCGGTGACGCTGGGCGCGGCGGCGCTGGGGCCGCGCCTGAGCGGCTTCCTGGCC
>DAMAFT010000017.1:0-16181 GCA_031995805.1 Massilia sp. | reverse complement strand
TCCGGGGTCGGATAATCGCCGCCGAACACCGACAGCTTGTCGCGCTGGCCGTTGGCGACCTGGGCAATGTAGGGCACCAGGTTGTTGGGGATGCCGTTCGGCTCCTCGCCGATCAGGCCGCTTTCGTGGGCGCCGACCGGGTTGAAATAGCGCAGCAGGGCGATGCGCCAGTCCGGCTCGGCCTTGAACAGGTCGCGCAGGATATCTTCGATCATCAGTTTGCTGCGGCCGTAAGGATTGGTGGCCGACAGCGGGAAGTCCTCGCGGATCGGCACCGAGGCCGGATCGCCGTACACGGTGGCCGAGGACGAGAACACCAGTGTCTTGCAGCCGTATTTCGCCATCGTCTCGAACAGCGCCACGCTGCCGTAGACGTTGTTGTCGTAGTAGCGCAGCGGCTGCGCCACCGATTCGCCGACCGCCTTCAGGCCGGCGAAGTGGATCACGGCGCCGATCTCGTGCGCCTGGAACACTGCCTCCATCGCCGCACGGTCGCGGATGTCGCCCTCGACGAACTCGAAGGGCTTGCCGGTGATGCGCTCGACGCGCTCCTGCACCGAACGGCTGGCGTTCGACAGGTTGTCGTACGCGACCACCTCGTGGCCGGCGTTCTGCAGTTCCACGACGGTGTGCGAACCGATGTAGCCCATGCCGCCAGTAACCAGAATTTTCATGATGCTGTCTTTCTACGTGTGAGTGTTTGCCGGCGCCATGCCGTGGCTGGCGCATTTTTTATTGTGCTCGGCGGCCACCTCGGCCGCCATCCCTGTTTTGTCCTAACTTTGTCGCAACGGTTTCGGGCGCCGCAGCGCTTCCTTGGCGAACAGCCAGACGAAGGCCATGTCGTCGATGAAATAGCGCCGGAACATGCGGCGCGGCTCCTGCAGGAAACGGTAGAACCATTCCAGCCCGGACTTCTGCATCCAGACCGGCGCGCGCTTGACGTGGCCGATCGCCACGTCGAAGGTGCCGCCCACGCCCATCGCGAACGGGATCCTCATCTCGGCCTGGTAGCGGCCGAGGAACTGTTCCTTCTTCGGCGAGCTGATCGCCACGAACAGCAGGTCGGGCCGCGCGTCGCGGATCTGCGCGACCACCTGCGCCTCTTCCTGTTCGCCCTTCCAGTAACCGTTGCGGTAGCCCGCCAGCACCAGGTCGGGGTACTTGCGCTGGTAGGTGCTGGCGACCTTGCTGACGACCTCCTCCTTCGCGCCGAGCAGGAACACGCGCCAGCCCTTCTCGCCGGCGCGGCGCATCAGCGCCTCGAACAGGTCAACGCCCGCCACGCGCTCCTTGAGCGGCTTGCCCAGCAGACGCGAGGCCCACACGACCGGCATGCCGTCGACGTTGACCAGCGCGCAGTCGTTGATGATCTGGCGCAATTCCGGATCGCGGCTGGCCTTGACCAGCTTGTCGACGTTGACGACGACGTGCTGGTGCGGGCGGCCGCTCTGGATGAAGCCCTCGACGGTCTGCAGCGTCTCTTCCATCGACAGGTTGTCGATGGCGCAGCCCATCATCGTGACCCGTTCGCCCGGGCGCTGCGGCGCATCCTGCGTGCCTGGCATGTGCGTGTTCATCGGACCTCCCTGGCCAGTACCTCGACGATGCGCTCGGCGGCGCGGCCGTCCCACAGGTGCGGACGGCGGCCCTGCTTGCCCTCGCCCTGCAGGATGCGGCGCGCCTCGCGCACGATGGCGGCCGGGTCGGTGCCGGCCAGCACGTTCGAACCTTCGTCGACGGTGACGGGACGCTCGGTATTGTCGCGGATCGTCACGCACGGCACGCCCAGCGCCGTCGTTTCTTCCTGCAGGCCGCCGCTGTCGGTCAGCACGACGGCGGCGTCCTTCCACAGGTCCAGGAACGGCATGTAGGCCTGCGGGCCGGCCAGCGCCACGTTCGGCCCCAGGTCGATGCCGAACTTGTCCAGGTTGGCGCGCGTGCGCGGGTGCACGGGGAACATCAGCGGCAGGTCTTGCGCGATGTCCTTCAGCGCGCCGGCGATGCGGGTAAACGTGTCCTTGTCGTCGACGTTGCTGGGCCGGTGCAGCGTGACCACGCCGTAGCGCCCGCCGGCTTGCCGGCGCGCCGCCTTCCAGGCGCTCGTCTCGAACCCGGACGTGTCCGTCGCCGCCAGCTTGCTTGCCTGGTACAGCACGTTGTCGACCATCACGTGGCCGACGTAGTGGACGGCGTCGTCCTTCTTGCCCTCGCGGCGCAGGTGCTCGACGGCGGACGGCTCGGTCACGAAGAACCAGTCGGAAATGCTGTCGGTGACGAGACGGTTGATTTCCTCGGGCATCGCCATGTCGAAGCTGCGCAGCCCGGCCTCCACGTGGGCGACGGGGATGTTCAGCTTCTTGGCAACGATCGAGCAGGCCAGCGTCGAGTTCACGTCGCCGACCACCAGCACGGCACCGGGACGCTCGGCCATGCACAGTTCCTCGAAGCCGAGCATGATCTTCGCGGTCTGCTGGGCATGGCTGCCGCCGCCGGCCGCCATGAACACGTCCGGCTGCGGAATGCCGAGTTCCTCGAAGAACACGTCGTTCATTTCGCGGTCGTAGTGCTGTCCGGTATGGACGATCTTCCAGGTCAACGCCTGCTGTTGCTGGAGTGCACGCACGATGGGTGCGATCTTCATGAAGTTGGGCCGCGCGCCCGCCACCAGGTATATCAGCATGCATTCCCTTTCCAGTTGGGTCCCGGCCCGGAGCGCGGACGGCCGGCGCGTCATTGCGCCAGGCAAAGTCCTGCTTGAAACGTGCTCCGCAACGAATCTTGGCGAGGACTGTTAAAAAAACGTTATTGTAAACCTGCACTCCACAGGCACGGCGGACGATACGGTGCTGATCTTGAGCACGTCGCACGGCTGCTTGGCCTCGTAGCAGCGCGAGTACCAGCCCAGCGGCGGATTCTCGTGCCCGCGCACCAGTTCCAGCTTCAGGTCGGACCCGTGCGCATGCATCTGTAGCGCGAAACGCTTGCCCCGCACATGCAGGCCGGCGCTGTTCAGGCGCACGTCCAGGCCCGGCGCGAAGTGCCAGAAGATCTCGGCCTGGTGGTGCTTCCGGGCCGCCACCTCGTCGCGCACGACCAGCGTCGCCGTGGCGGCGTCGAAGCGCACGCTGCGCATGTGGCGTACCGGGTCGGGCAGGCGCTGGTAACCATCGTGCGAGCCGCGGAAATCGAATTCCTGGGGCGATTGCGGCATGCGCTCGATGGACGCCCCGGCCTTCTTCAGCCACATGAACCTGCCGCCCGAGACCGACTGGTCGAGGCCGTCGATGCGCAAGGTATTGTGGGCCGACGTGCCGCGGAAATAGTCGCGCCACTTGGGTTCCTGCCAGTAGGAATAGGTGCCGGGATCGACCAGGCACTCCTCGCCGCCCACCGACAGCGTGAGCGCCAGCGCGTCGGCATGGCCGTGCGCGGCGATGCCGAGGTAGCCGAGCGGGCCGCAATCGACCATGCCCTTGATCTCGTCGGCCTCGCCGAAGTGGGAACCGAACAGCAGGTAGCCGCCGTCCGGGAAGGCCCAGCCCGTCTCGGACTCGTGCGGATCGGCGTCGGGCCGCTTGCCCGGCAGCGCATGCAGCAGCCAGCGCACGCCCGGATGCTCGGGCTGGCCCTTGCGCAGCACGGCGTCGCCCAGCGCCAGCAATTGTTCGGCGCGGTCGCTGCCCGCCTCGTCGAGGCGGAACACGATGCCGTCGTCGGCGTCGCCCACCATCGGCACGTTGCCGCCGACGTCGCGCACCGAGCGCAGGAAGCGCAGCGCGCGCTGCAGGCTGGTCCAGTAGGCGCGCGAGAACGGCTGGTCGCAGGCCTGGCCGACGAGGCCGGCCACGAACAGGAATTCGCAGGAGAACACGTGGTAGGCGAACGCCTGCTCGCGGTTCACGCCGTCGCGCGAGAACTGGGCCTGGGCCTCGTGCTCGAGCTCGCGCCGCGCCTGTTCCAGCCAGGCGCCCGACGACTTCCAGCACGGCCAGATCGAGGCGCCCACGTACAGGCCGGCCAGTTCGCCGATCAGGTGGTTGTTGGCCGACGAGTGGCGCGACAGGTGCCGCGCGATGGCGCTGCAGTGGGCGTGGATGGCCTCGAGCCAGTCGGCGCGCAGGCGCTGGCCGTCCTCGCCGGCGAACAGGCCGCCGCCTTTTTCCCCGTCTTCGCCGCCGACCAGCTGCCATACCAGGCCCCAGTTGATCAGGCGGATGCCCAGCTCCAGCGAGCTGGTCCAGTTGGGGCCGACCAGCGGCGGGCACTGGTCGAGCCAGCTGCGCAGCTGGTGGTGCAGCGCGTGCAGCCAGGCCTCGTCGTGGGTCGCGGCCCAGGCCTGCGCCAGGCGCACCAGGTGCAGGTGGCGGTTCAGCTCCCACACGTGCTTGATGTCGCCGACCAGCTCGCGGTTGGTGATGGCGATGTCGCCGGCGTACACCATCGGGCCGGTCACGCCGCTGTCCGGGTCGCGGTTCCAGACCGGCGGCATGCCGACGTCGAAGCGGCGGTTGGCGAACAGCACCACGTGGCCGGCGCAGATGCTGTCGGCGTCGGCCAGCAGGCGTTCGCGCTCGCCCGGCGCCAGCGCCGGCACGCCGTGGACGGCGAAGGTGCGGGCGCGCGGCAGCGGCGGCGCGGTACGCAGGCGCACGCGCTTGGCCATGCCCTTCGCCGCCGCCTGCTGGATGCGGTAGCCGACCTCGGCCACCGACATGCAGCGCAAGCGGTTGACCAGCCACACCATCCCCGTTGCTTCGCTCATCATGTCGTCCCCGCCAGTTCACGGTAGAGCGCGGACAACTGTCCGCACACCACCTCGGTTGAATAATGCAGCTCGATCGTGGCGCGCGCCCGCTGCGCCAGCCGCGCGCGCAGGGCGTCGTCGTCCAGCACGCGGGCCAGCGCCGCAGCCAGCGCGCCGGCGTCGCGCGGCGGCACCAGCAGGCCGTTGTCGCCGTCGCGCACCGTTTCCGGAATCCCGCCCACGGCAGTCGCGACGACCGCCTTGCCCGCCGCCATGGCTTCCAGCATCGACATCGGCAAGCCTTCGGCGTGCGAAGGCAGGCAGAAGGCGCCGGCGCGCGCCAGTTCGGCGTCGCGCTGCTGCGGGCCGACCCAGCCCAGGAATTCCACCCGGTCGGCAATGCCGAGCTCGGCGGCGCGGCGGCGCAGCGCCTGCAGGTTGCCGTCGCTGCCTTCGCCGCCCAGCGCCAGCCGCAGGCGCGGATGGCCGGGCGCCAGCAGCGCGCCCGCTTCCAGCAGCTCGAACACCCCCTTGGCGGCCTCGAGCCGGCCCAGGAACAGGATGCGGCCCGGCTCTTCCCGGCCGGCGCCGGCCGGCGCCGGCAGCGGCACCGAGTTCGGCACCACGGCCACCCTGGCGCGCGGCGCGAAGCCGTGCACGAAGCCGGCCCAGCCCTCGGACAGCGCGATCACGACCGAGCTGCTTTCCAGCGTGTGGCGGATCCAGCGCCGCATCAACGGCCCGCTTTCCCGGGTGGCGAAGGTGCGGAACCCGCCGCCGTGCAGGTGGAAGATGGTCTTGCTGCCGGCCAGCCGCGCGATGAGCAGCACGATCGACTTGCGCAGGAAGCTCGCGTGCGAGGCCGCATGCACGTGCACGACCGCCGGATGCTGCCCCACGCAGGTGCGCAACAGCTGCCAGAAGCCGGCCAGCGCGCCCCGCGCCTTGGCCAGGCGCGACCCCTCGGCGTGGGTGGCCACGTAGCGCACCGCCTCGCGCTCGAACAGGCCGTGGCGGCGCAGCACCGACACCACGGCGGCCACCCCGCCGCGCCATTCCAGCGTGGTGCCGACCATGAGGACGCGCGGCGCCGGCTTCCTCACGCGCGCGCTCCTGTCCGCATCAGTCGCGGCATCAGTCGCGGCATCGGTCGCGGCATCAGTCGCGGCGTCGGCATCCATGCTTGGCACAAGGCATCCAAAATTAATAAATGGGCAATGTTTCGATCATACATCAGCCATTTCCCGATGCGCGCACGCTTCATCGTCCGGCCCCGCCGTCCGCGATCGCGATGAATTCGAACTTGCCGTTCGGCCCGCGCGGGATCGCCGCCACCCGTTCCACCCGCACCTGCACGCCGGGCACACGCAGCAGGAACTTGTCGACCAGGGCGCGCGCGTCGGCGTCGGTGAACCCGTCGGCCGTCACGACCCGCAGCACGAATTCGCCATTGCCGCGGTACAGCACCTGGCCCTCGACCAGGTGGCGGTCGTGGCCCTGGAAGATGCGGTCCAGGCGCGCGACGATGCGGCCGTCGGGCAGCGTGACGATCCTTTCCTGGCGCCCGACCACGGCGCGCACGGTCGGGAACGCGCGCCCGCACGGGCACGGCGGCTCGTCCGGGCCGTGCGGGATGACGGTGTCGCCGGTGCGGTAGCGTTGCAGCGGCATGGCGGCATTGTTCAGCGTGGTGCCGACCAGCTCGCAGGCGTCGCCCTCGCCTTCCGCGGGCAGCAGCGCGACGCCGCTGTAGTCGGTCAGCACGTGGTAGCTGCCGCGCTCGCAGGTACCGATGGCGGCCACGCGCTCGGCCTGGCCGTACCAGTCGTAGACGCGGGTGCCGAACGCCTTTTCCACCGCGGCGCGCACGTCGGGTTCCAGCGTTTCGGACGACGTCATCACGCCGCGCAGCGCGCGCCCGCGATAGACGCGCCCGGCCGCATTGAGCCAGGCGGCCAGCGCCGCGATCGACGACGGATAGGCGTGGATGACGACGGGATCGTAGAGTTCGAGCGCGTCGACGTAGCGGCCGATGGTGTCGTTCGACAGGTGGTAGGACGACATCATCAGCATGTTGCCGACCCAGTCACGGCACCAGTACCTGCCATCGCGCGGATGGTCGGCGCAGACGATGTCGCCGCGGATCCAGGCGCGGCGCTGGCCGGGGCGCCAGCCGATCCAGCGCAGCTGGCGGTAGACGAAACCCTCCTCGCGCACCAGGTTGCCGACCGACTGCACGATGGTCAGCGGCGAACCGGACGTGCCGCTGGTCTTGATGGTGGTGCGGATCCAGGAGCCGGGGCCGCGCGGGCGCACCAGCCGGCCGGGGTCGCGGCGCACGTCGGCCTTGGTCAGCACCGGGGTGCCAGGCACCAGGCGCGCCAGCCGGTCGCCGTCGCCGTCCAGCGCCACGCCCAGCTTGCGGGCGCGCCGCGCGATGTAGTCGGCCAGTCGCGCGGGCGAACGTTCGTTGGCGGCCAGCGCCGGATAGACGAAGACGCGGCCCCAGATGTTGCGGACCAGTTCGCGCGCGAGCGAACGCAGCGAAAACTTCAGCGAATAGGTCCAGGTCGACATGCGTGCCTTACTCCATCAGGATTTTTCTGTAAATTCTTGCAACATTTCGACCCAGAATATCATACGTGCGATGCTCCTTTACGTACGCTGGGCCACGTAACGCGAACGCCGCCGCCAGGGCGCGGTCTTGCAGCAGGCGCAGCGTGGCGGCGGCGAACGGCTGCGCTTCCATGGGCACGCACAGGCCGGCGCGGCTCTCGTCGACGACCAGTTGCTGGTCGGGGATGTCGTTGGCGACGCTGGGGATGCCCAGCGCCAGGTATTCCACCAGCTTGGTGGGCGAGGACACGTCGAACAGCGTGCCGCGCGGGATCGGCGACAGGCCCACCTCGGCGCGCACCGCATAGCCCAGCGCCGTGCGCTGCGGCAGCCAGCCGGTGAGCAGGACGTGCTCGTCGAGGCCGCGCGCGGCGATCTCGCGGCGCATCCAGGCCATCTCGTCGTCGGACGGGGCGTCGCCGGCGATGACCAGCAGCGTCTCGGGCATGGCGCGCCGCAGTTCCGCGGCCACGTCCAGCAAAAAGTCGGAGCGGCGCGACTGGGCGATGCGGCCCAGGTAAAGTACGACGCGGCGCCCGTCCAGGCGCGCATCCTGAACCGGTTCGATGCGCGCGCGGTCGAACAGCGCGGCGTCGACGCCCATCGGCACGGCCGTCATGCGCGCCCGCTCGAAGCCCTTGGCGGCCAGCCAGTCGGCCATGGCGTCGCTCTGCACGAAGATGTGGCGCGCGCCCGGCAGCACCAGCTTGTAGATGGCGAGGCGCGAGGCCGCCGCGCGCAGTGCGTGCGCGGCCCATTTCAGGCGGTTCGCGAAGCCCTTGCGCCGCCCGATTTCGTCGCGGCGCACCTCGAAGCCCTCGACGATGGGAAAGGACATCCAGTATACGAAGGGCACGCCGCGCGCGGCGGCGACCACGCGCCCGAGCACACCGCTGGCGATCTTGTCGCGCACCTGGATGCAGGCCGGGCGTCCGCCGCGCAGCGCGCGCAGCACGCCCAGCAGGTCCCACAGCGGCGAGCAGACGCTGGCGAAGCGGCTCTTGAGCGAACCCACCACGTGCATGCCGCCGGCCGGCCAGGGCGAGCCGCCGCCGCCGCCCTCGCTGCCGCCCTGCCCCACCAGTTCCGTCGCCACGCCGTAGCGCGGCATCTCGGTGCCGAACAGCGTGAGCACGTCGGCGCGGATCGGCGGCAACGGGTCGCGCACGACGAAGACGATGGGACGGACGCCGGTGGCCGGCGCGGTGGATGGATTGCGCATGGATTCCTTGCCGTATGAACAAGAGACAAGGCCGATTCTAGCGCATCTGCCGCGCCGCACAATTGCGGGGTATCGCGCATGCATGACGAACGAATGCCCGGGAATGCGGCCAATTCTTGAAAGAAACTATCGTTTCACGGCCTTCCGTGACAGTTTATTTCATGCGTACCAGAGTCCGCCGACGCGATCAAGGCCCGGCGCGCAACGCCAGCAGGCGCGGCAGCAGCGCCGCGCTGGCGCGGCTGTCGAGCTTGCGGCAGAAATGGGCGCGCGAGGCGGCGATGCGCTCGAAGTCGCCCTCGTCCAGCACCTTGGGGTTGCGCGCGCCGTGCTCGGGCCACTGCACGTAGCGGAAGTTGCTGCCCAGCACGCGCGCGCGGAACGGCGAATCCATCACCAGGGTCTGGAAGAACATCTCGTCCGGGCAGGCGGCGCGGCGGAAGAAGCGCGCCAGTCCCGGTTCGCGCGCCACGCGCTCGAGCAGCATGCGCACGCAGCCGCGCGACAACGCCCACCACGACGAGCCGCCGTAGGGACGCAGGCCGCCCGGCAGGCGGCGCGTGGCGCCGCCGGCGCGCAGCAGGCGGTTGGCCAGCGCGCAGGCGATGCGCTGCAGCCGGGAGGCGCGCGCCGGATGGAAATACTGGTAGCGGTAGTCGGCGGCCCACTGCCCCGGCGCGGAGCCGATCGCCACGGTATCGAGCAGCTCGCGCCCCGCCAGCGCCGCCAGCGCCTCCTTGAGCGCCGCGTTCGACAGCAGCGGGAAATCCTGCGCGCTGAGGAACAGCACCTTGTCGAACTCGGGCACCTCGGCCACGATCTGGGCCAGCGAATTGAGCACGGCCTGGACCTGGCTGAAGGTGCCCCAGTGGACGTCGACGCGGTCCGCCACCAGGCGCGCGCCCGGGTGCACGGCGGCAGGGTCGAGCGCGCACTTGCGGTCGAGGTTGACGTAGACGACGAAGTCCTCGTCCTGCAGCTGTTCGACCAGCGCGTTGAGCTGGGCGATGTCCTTGTGGGCCTGGATCAGGAACACCTGTGTCGTCATGGGCATCGTTCGGTCGTTGGACATGACAGGGACAAAAAAAATCCCCCGCGGGCGCAAGCCCGCGAGGGACATGGCCGGCGCGCCGAGTGTAGCACGGCATGCCGGCCGACCAGGAAACGGTTGGCGCCGGTTCAGATCAGTTCAACGCCACTCAGTTCAGCGTGACACTCTGGGTGCCGACGGTGACGGTGCGGGTCGTGCCCGAGGTCGCCACCTTGACGGCGGGCTTCTTGCAGCCCACGTCGACCAGCACCAGGAACTCGCCGATCGACTTGCCGTCGTTCTTCAGGTAGAACGCGCCGTGGTCCTCGGTCACGCCCGACTTCGGCGCCGGACCGGTCCACCTGGCGAACGGCGCATTGCCGTTCAGGTCGCGCAGGCAGACCGACTGGCCGCCGGCCGCGATCTTGACCGCCGAGGTGCTCTCGACCGTGATGGCCGCCGGCGCGTGCATGTTCCACTCGTAGGTGTGGGGCACGGTCGCCTGCAGCTTGTCGCGCACGACCATCGCGTTCTGGCCATGCAGGTACCAGATCTGGCGCTTGGCCATCGTCAGCTGGCCGCCGTAGGATGGCGTCGCATCGCCCTCGGCGTAGTCGTAGGTCGACTGGGCCGAGAAGCCGGTGATGCGGCCGTTGCGCTGCAGCTGCTCGCGGTAGCCGTCGACCAGCTGGCCCTTGCCGCCGTCGAAGGTGATCGCGTTCTGCGACTTGGTCTGGTGGTACCAGTCGGTCCACAGCGGCGAGCCGTACCAGTCGTACCAGCCGGCCTTGACCAGCAGCGGCTGGCCGGCGACCGACAGCAGCAGGCCGTTCTGGTCGCCGTGGCTGTGGTTGAACGAGCCGTACGGGCTGGACTTGAAGTAGAACGAGGTGCGGTTGGCGTTGCCGATGTCGCTGTGCATCGCCACCCAGCCGGTGCTCGGGTAGTAGGCCGAGCTCGACGGCGGGATCTTCAGCGTGGTGCCGGCCACCGGCATCGGGTACGGCGCCTGCAGCACCGACATCGCGTCTTCCAGGCCGCCCAGGTTGGCCACGTACCAGGCCGCGCGCGGCGACACCATGCGGTTGGCGAAGGCGCGGAACACGCGCTGGTCCGGCTTGGTCTCGGAGCCGTCGCCGAAGGCATGGATCTTCGAGCCCGGCGGGATGAACTGGGTGGCGAAGTCGAGGAAGCCCAGCGTCCACGGCTTGGCGTACAGGTTCAGGCCGGTCGCCTGGACCATCGGGTCCCACAGCGCGACCATGTAGCCGGCCGCGTATTCGGCGTAGGCGGTGCCGTTGGCGTAGCCGCCTTCCGGGCCGGCCCACGGCGACGGCGTGTTGACGTAGGCGCGGAACGAGAAGTCGAACCACTTCTGCGCATCCGGCACGTCGCCCAGCGCCAGCGTCGAGATGAGCGCCATGAAGATCATGCTGGTGTTGCCGTGCGAATCGAACGGGTACTGGTCGAGGCGGCCGTTGTCGCCGGCCAGGTTGCCGTAGATTTCATTGCCGCGCACGGTGACGATGTTCAGCCACCTGGCCTTGCGGGTCGCGTCCACGCCGCTGCCCAGCAGGTCGATGCCCTTGATCAGCGACAGCGCGATCTGGCGCGTGGCCTGGTCCTGGTTGGCGTAGCTGGTCGGGCCCTTCGGGTTCAGCGACGCCAGCTGGTCGCCGCGCTTCAGCGCCTCGGTCAGGTATTGCTGCTCGCCCTTCAGGCGCCACATCAGGGCGGCCGCCTCGAGCTGGCGCGACGATTCGTTGATGCGGTTGCGCACGTCGGTCTGCTGCGACGCCATCGAGGCGGTCAGCGGCGAGGCGATGGCGATCGGCCAGCGCGCGTCGTTCAGGTCGGGCAGCGCGCCGGTCTGCAGCTTGACTTCGTTGGCCAGGCGGCTCAGGTAGGGCTCGAGGTCGCCCTTCTTGGCCGAGCTCCAGGTCGAGAACGCGGTGAACGAGGACGGCAGCGAGCGCGGACGCGCCTTGCCCGCGATGCGCGAACGCAGGGTGGCGTTGTCGGGCACTTCGAACACGGTCGACTTGCTGGTGATCGCGAAGGCGCGCGGGCTCGACCAGTCGCTGGCGCCGGCCGGGCGCACGCGCCAGGTGTAGTTGCCGAGCGCCAGCGCCTTGGTCGGCAGGTACCAGTTGCGGTCCACCGTCGCCTTCACCGGCGAGCCGCCGGCGGCCGTGATCTCGATCTCGTAGCTGGCCGGCCCCGTCGGGTGGCGCGCCCAGAAGAAGCCTGGCGGATTCTGCGCCTGCACGGCGCCGTTGGCGGGATTCGGCTGGACGACAAGGGGATCCGTCGACTGGGCCCAGTCGGCGTGCGCGTTGAACGAGCACAGCAGCGCGGATAAGGCAGCCGCGACGGCAAGCGCCTTCCGGTGAACTTTCATGATGATGCTCCGAGAAAATGTAACAGAACTGCTGGGATGGCCCGGCGGCGTGGCGCTCGGACGCGTAACTTCTGGAAGACCGCCCCAGTAACCGGAAAGCGTTCTTCATCTCGGATTTATAGTACCCCAAATCAATTGACGTGCGGAAAAAGTCCCTTAGAAATCAAAGATTTTTCACCTCCATCGCACAAAACCAACGCTTGTGAATACAGGCTGTCAAGAGCAATCTTGGCAGCTTGTCCAAGGTCGTTTTTTAACTGAAAAGATATTCTTGAAACTGTGAAGTCGAACCGGCAAGGTTATCGGATAAACCACCCTCTCGACCGGCCGGGTGGTTTGCCGGGCCGGCGCAAGGATGGGCCCCCGCCTTCGCGGGGGCGCCGGATGCGCGTGCCCCCGTCGATCTCAATGCGCCGCTTCGGCGCGCAGGTCGCGCATCCGCTTGACGTAGCGCAGGCAGTAGATGCCGAAGGCCAGCGGCGCCCGGTTCATGTAGCGCCTGCGTACCTGGAATTCTTCCTGGCGCGCCTTGATCTTGTTGGCCGACGATACGCTGCCCGCATGGTCGCGGAACACCGTCAGCGGCCGGTCGACGGTGGCCGGGCGCGCCACGCGGCCCAGGCGCAGCCACAGGTCGATGTCCATCGCGTACTTCAGCTGCTCGTCGAACATGCCGACGCGCCCGAACGCGCTGCGGCGGATGAACACGGCCGGATGCGGCACCGAGGCGCGGCCCGCGGCGAAGGACCCGTAGCTGAACGGCAGCATCGGGTACGGCGGCACCAGTTCGCCGTCCTTCAGCACCTGGACGGTGCCGTAGACCCAGTCGACGCGCTCGCTGGCGAAGCGGTCGGCCACGGTGGCCAGCACGTCGTCGCTGGCGTAGTAGTCGTCCGAGTGCAGGTGCGCGACGTATTCGCCGGTGGCCGCCTCGATGCCCTGGTTCATGGCGCGGCTGATGCCGCCGCCGACGTCGCGCAGCACGCGCTTCCTGCCCGGGTAGGCGGCGATCATGTCGAGCGTGCCGTCGGTGGAGCCGCCGTCGACGAAGATGTGCTCGACGTCCCGGCAGGTCTGGCGCTGCACCGAGGCGAGCGTGTCGGCCAGCGTGGCGGCGCTGTTCCAGGTGCAGGTCACGATGGAGAAGGTAGGCTTGCTGTTCATGTCATTCTGCATAGAAGTCCAGTATCCGTGGAATGGCGTTGAATACGTCCATGGGGAAGGAATCGGGCAGCGGCACCGTCACGGGCGGCCGTCCGAGCTGCTCGACCAGTTGCTGCACCAGGCGCGGCATGGTCTCGGCCAGGCGCAGCTGGCCGTCGTAGTACTGGTAGGCGGCCAGCTCGGGCGTGCCGCCGCGCGCCAGCGCCAGGCATTGCTTGCCGAGCGCCAGCGCTTCCAGGATCGTCGTCCCGCACGGCTCTTCCCACACCGACGGGATCACCAGCAGGTGGCTGCGCGCCGACATGCGGATCACCTCGTCGTACGGTTTCCAGCCCAGGAAGCGCACCTGCGGCCCCGCGTGGCGTTGTTCCAGCTGGGCGCGCAAGGGGCCGTCGCCGACGATCGACACGCGCGCATGCGCCGGCAGCCAACCCTGGATCTGCGCCAGGAATTCGCCGAAGCCCTTGCCGGCGTCGATGCGGCCGACCAGCAGGATCTCGCCCGCCTTGACCTCGGCGGGCGGCGCCGCGCGCTCGCGCAGGTAGGGATAGCGGATGAAGTTGTGGATCACGCGCGCGCGCGAGAGGTCGGCGCCGGGCACCGCGCGCAGGAAGGCGCGGCGCAGGAAGTCCGAGACGAAGATCGTCTTGTGGCGCGAGAACGCGTCGGCCGTCTCGGAACGGTAGCGGCGCACGGCCATGCCCGACATCGAGCGCCGCAGGGTGTTCGGCGCCGGGTGGATGCAGGTGGCGCAATCGCGCGCGTCGAGCGCCGTGCACACGTGCTCGCCCTTGAAGCGCAGGTGGATCACGCATTCGCTGCCCTGGTCGTGGCGGGTCTGCACGAAGTTCACGGTGCGCGGCACGTAGCGCCCCGCCATCGGCAGGTGGCCGTGGTAGTGCACGACGTCGTAGCGGCCCGCCTCGCGCAGCAGCGCGCGGGCGATGGTGCGCGCGAACCAGGGACGCTTGACCGGATTGAAGAAGCCGAGCTGCGATTCCTTCCAGCCCGGTCGGGAAAAATCGAAGCCGGGCAACAGCTTGCCCCTGAAGCCGATCTCGGCCGCGCTGCCGGCGTGGAAGCGGTCGCTGCGGCCCATGATGTCGACCTCGTGCCCCAGTTCCAGCAGCGCGTTCGACAGCGTCACCACGTGCTTGCCCAGGCCGCCAATCTGGGTGCCCGGCAGGTCTTCGGAAACCATCAGGATCTTCAAACCGGCTTCCTCACCGACAGCAGGCCCTTGACCCGGGCCCAGGCCAGGTCCTTGTCGGACTTCTCGATCACGAACAGGCTGCCGTAGGCCAGCAGCATGCCGCCCGTGAGCAGCACCAGCAGCGCCAGGTCGACGGGGCCGCCGTCGAAGGCGCGGTTGGCGGCGTGCGCGGCCAGCGCGACGGCCGCCACGCCCAGGCTGCTGGGCAGGTAGGCCTTGCGCGCCAGTTCGCCCAGGCGCGTGGGGACCGTGCGGCCGTGCACGGCGACGAGGAAGGCGCAGGTCAGCAGCACCGAGGCGATCAGGTGGCCCCAGGCGGCACCGTCGATGCCCCAGCCGGCCACGCCGAGCCAGACCACCAGCAGGCCGAAGCCGGCGCGCGCCAGCGCGAACAGGCCGGAATAGCGCGGATGGCCCATGCCGTCGTTGACCAGGGACGGCAGGCTCGTCAGCGAATCGATGAATTGCGACAGCGCCATCACGGCCAGCACCACCTGGCCGGCGCGCGCGAATTGCGGATCCATCCAGTAGTACAGGATCTGGTAGGAAAACACCGCCACCAGCACCAGCACCGAGGCATTGATGAACACGACGTAGCGGCTGGCTTTCAGGTACAGCCGGTTCAGGCGCTCGATTTCGCCGCGCGCGGCCAGCGCGCTGGCGGCCGGGAAGAACACGCCGGACAGCCGGTACGTGAGGCTCAGGATGCGGTTGGCCAGCGTCGAGGCGACGGTGAAGTATGCCAGGCCGGTGACGCCGACGAGGGCGCCGATGATCAGCTTGTCGGCATATGCGTACGACAGCGTGGCGAAGCGGCTCAGGAAGGAGTAGGCGGAAAAGCCCAGCAGCTCGCGCCTGAGCGCCGCCGTCGGCCGGCGCCACGCCAGGCCCGGCAGCAGCCGGCGGATCCAGAACGCCAGCACGCAGCAGTGGATGGTGCTGGTGACCACGCGCAGCAGGATCACCTCGAACAGCCCGTAGCCCAGCATCAGCACGCCCACGGTCAGCAGCGGCACGCCGGTGCCGAACAGCATCTCGATGCGGCTGGCGATGTCGTAGCGCATCAGCGACTGCGGGATGCTCTGCAGGTAGCTCTGCAATTGCCCGATGAAGAAGCCGAGCGCCGCCAGCCTGAGCGTCGCCACCGCTTCGGCCTCCAGCGCCGGTGGCACCGAGAACACGCGCGTGACGAGGAAATGGGCGCCGAAGAAGATGCCGAGCCCGCCGATCAGGCCCAGCAGCGAATACACGGACAGGCCGAAGCAGACGGTCTCGTTGATGCGCTCGCGGTCCTTGTGGGCATTGAATTCGGCGATGTACTTGACGGAACCGGCGGTGACGTTGATGTCGATGACGGCGAAATAGCCGACGATGGCCGTCACCAGCGAGTACACGCCGTAGCTGGCATCGCCCAGGCCGCGCACGACGAGCGGCACGGTACCGAGCGCGACCAGCGCGGGGATGGCGGCGCCGAGCAGGTTGGAGACGGCGTTGCGGAGCAGGCTCAAGTTCATGTGCGCCCCGTCATGCCGTCGCCGGATAGCGGCGCGGCGCCGGCACCATGCCGTAGCGGCGCACCGCCTGGACGGCCGGCTCGGCCACGGTCGCCGCGCGCAGGCCGGCCATCGCCACGTACGGCAGGGCCAGGCACACGGCCAGCATCTGCGTCGTGCGCACCTGCGGGAACGGCGTGCCGATCAGGAGGTCGGGCAGCATGAACGCGAGGCCGGCGGCGCCGGCGGTCGCCAGGCCCAGAAGTTCGGGCGGCAGCGTGCGCAGCGCGCGGCG
>DAMAFT010000016.1:0-16416 GCA_031995805.1 Massilia sp. | reverse complement strand
GCGGGTCACGGGTTGCAGCGCTCCGCGACGGCCCGCCGCACGCCGCGCCCGGCATCGATGCTGCCGCTGGCGGTCGCCATCGCGGCCGGCCTCGCGCTCGGCGTCGCCGCGCCGGCGATGGCCGTGCGCACGCACGTGCTGAGCGAACTCTTCATCCGCCTGCTCGGCTGGATCATGTGCCCGCTTGTCTTCTGCATGCTCGTCGACGGCGCCGCCGCGCTGGGCAGGCACCGCGGCATTGGCCGCCTCGGGCTGTCGATGCTGCTGTACTTCGGCGCCATGTCGCTGCTGTCGATGCTGGCCGGCCTCGCGGCCGGCGTGGTCCTCGAGCCGGGGATCGGGATGGCCGCCGGCGCGGACGGCGGCGCGGCGCTGGCGCGCCACGGGGCGGTCGCGCCGCACGCGCTGCCGACCTGGATGGCGCACCTGCCGGCACTGCAGCCGAACAACCTCGTCGTGCTGGCGCTGGCCGTGCCGTTCGGCCTGGCCGCCGGACTGAAGCCGGAACTGCGCCTGCTCGGCTGGATCGGCGACGTGCGCGCCGGCCTGCTGGCGGCGGTCCGGCTCGCCCTGTGGCTGGCGCCGGCGGCGGCATTCGGCGCCATGGCGTCGGCCGTCGGCCGTGCGGGCCTCGCCTCGCTGCTGCCGCTGCTGCGGTTCGTGGCGGCCATCAACCTGGCCAGCATCCTGTTCGTCTTCCTGGTGTACGGCGCCGCCGCGCGCATGGCGGGCCTGCCGCTGACGCGCTTCCTGGTATTCCTGCGCGACGAACTGGTCCTGGTCGCCGCCACCGGCGCGACGCTGGCGGCGCTGGCGCCGCTGAGCGACCGGCTTGCGCGCCTCGGCTGTCCGCGCCGCCTCACCGACGTCGTGCTGCCGTTCTCGTATTCGCTGAACCTGGCCGGCACCTACCTGTACATCGCGATGGCGCTCGTCTTCCTCGCGGAGGCGTCGGACGTGCGCCTCGGCTGGCACGAACTGGCGCTCATGTTCGGCGTCGGCCTGCTCTCCAGCAAGGGGGCGGCCGGCGTCGCCGGCTCGGCCCTGGCGACGCTGGTGACGACGGCGGCGCTGCTGCACGTCGCGTCGGCCGATACGGTCGCGCTGCTCGTCGCGATCGACCGCACGATGAAATGCCGGCTGTTGACCAATGTGATCGGGCACGGGCTGGCTTGCGTCGTGCTGGCGACGCGGGATGGGAGCCTGGACCGGGAAGCGCTGCGCCGGGCGCTCGCGCGCGGCTAGCGCCGGTTCAGGCGCAGTGCGCGGCAGCGGCGCGCGCCCGCGAGCGCGCCTCGCCCAGCGCCAGCGCGGCAAACAGCTCCGGCAGGTTGACCGGCTTGCTCAGGTGCAGGTCGAACCCCGTGCGGCTGGTCAGCGCACGGGCCTCGCTGTCGTTCCAGGAAGTCAGTGCGATGATATGGACGTCTTCCAGCTTTTTCACCTGGCGCAGCATCGCCGCGACCTCGTCGCCGGAAAACCTGGGCATGCCCAGGTCGAGCACGATGATGTGCGGCTGGAAGGCCAGCGCGACGTCGAGGGCCATGAAACCATCGTAGGCGGCGCGCGTGACGAAGCCGTGCGCGGCAAGCAGTTCGCTCAACAGTTCGGCGGCGTCGCGGTTATCGTCGACGACGAGGACGCGGGTATCGGAAAAGATTTCCATGAAAGTCGATGACGCAAGAATGCGCTGGCGGCGCGCGTTCGAGGTATCGGCGCCGCCGGGCCGGCTGATCGGCGGTATCCAGGGATACCACATTTACTGATTACACGCCGCCACCCCACGCGACGAGTTTCGATTTTATCATATTTACGATAAGAATTTTTACGTTGTCAAAAAGCAACACTTAGCCTCCTGGATCGTGCTTCTTCATCCGGCGCGTCCTGGTCTCGCGCACTGTCCGGCAAGGCGGCGGGCGCGGCAGCCCTCGCCGCGCCGGGCCGCCCGTACCGACCCGGGAAGCCTCGGCTATAATCGCGCGGTTGGTGCTCGCGGCATCGTTCCGGTGCCGCAGTTAAACGGGAAGCAGGAAAGCGCGTCCGCATGGCCGCCGCTCGACCTGCGCTGCCCCCGCAACGGTAAGTGGACGAATCCGCCGATTCCGCTTCCATCCCCGCCACTGGGCGCGATGCCGCGCCTGGGAAGGCCTTGGAAGTTTGTCCACCAGCCCGGATACCGGCCAACGGAACCGGACGGCGCGCCCGCGCGCCGCCTGCAGCCCAGGCATCGTCGGGGAAGACGATGCGGGTACTCCGGCAGGCGCGTCGCCATGCGAATCCGCGCCGCCTGCCGCTCACGAAGGAATATCCATGCAAACTCGCAAGATCCCGGCCACCATCGTCACCGGCTTCCTGGGCAGCGGCAAGACCACGCTGCTGCGCCACCTGCTCGCCAACGCCCAGGGACGGCGCATCGCCGTCATCGTCAACGAATTCGGCGAACTCGGCATCGACGGCGAACTGCTGCGCGGCTGCGGCATCGGCTGCGACGAACAGGGCGAGGAAAACGGCCAGCTGTTCGAGCTGGCCAACGGCTGCCTGTGCTGCACCGTGCAGGAAGAATTCGCACCGGTGATGGAGCAGCTGGCAGCGCGCCGCGACCGGATCGACCACCTGGTGATCGAGACCTCCGGCCTGGCGCTGCCCAAGCCGCTGGTCCAGGCCTTCCAGTGGCCGGCGCTGCGCAACGCCTTCACGGTGGACGCGGTGATCACCGTGGTCGACGCGCCGGCCGTGGCGGCCGGCCGCTTCGCCGACGATCCGGCGGCCGTGGACGTCCAGCGCCGCGCCGACGACAACCTGGACCACGAATCGCCGCTGGCCGAACTGTTCGAAGACCAGCTCGCCACCGCCGACCTGGTCGTCGTCAACAAGACCGACGGCATGGATGCGGCCGCGCTGGCGGCGGTGGAAGCCGCCGTGCGCGCCGAGACACCGGCCGGCGTCAAGCTGGTGCATGCCCAGCACGGCCGCCTCGGCCTCGACGTCCTGCTCGGCCTGGAACGCGCGGTTGAGGATGCGATCGACGCCCGCAAGACCCACCACGACGACGAGGAAGACCACGACCACGACGCCTTCGATTCGGTGTCGGTGACGCTGGAAGTCGCCGACCGCGACCAGCTGCTGGCCGCCCTGGGCGGCCTGGTGGAACGCCACGAGATCTATCGCGCCAAGGGCTTCGTCGCCCTGCCCGGCGCCGCCATGCGCCTGGTCGTGCAGGGCGTGGGCCGGCGCTTCGACAGCTACTTCGACCGCGCCTGGCGTGCCGGCGAGGAGCGCGCGACCCGCCTGGTGCTGATCGGCGACCACCTCGACGGGCCCGCCCTGCAGGCCGAACTGTCGGCCGCGCTGGCGGCCTGACGCCGCGCGCCGGTCCGGCATGCACCTGCTCTCGACCCGCCCCGGCGGCTACGTCGACGACGACAGCCTGGGCGTCGTGCGCGTCGCCCAGACGCCGGCCGACATCGTCGTCCTGAGCGCGGCCGACACCACGCTGTCGCTGCTGGCCGACGTCGCCGCCGGCCTGGACGACGGTTTCCCGTCGATCCGCCTGGCCAACCTGACGTGGCTGCGCCAGCCGGCCAGCGTCGACCTGTACATGGACGACGTGCTGCGCCATGCGCGCGTGGTCATCATCGACCACATCGGCGCGCCCGGCGATTCGGCCTACCTGGTCGAGCAGATGGTGGCCGGCGCGCGCCGGCGCAAGCAATGGCTGGCGATGTTCTCGGGCGACATGGACGAGGACGTGCAGCTGCTGCTGCGCAGCAGCGCGCCGCAGGCCGACTGCCGCGACCTGTGGCGCTGCCTGCGCGAGGGCGGGCGCGCGAACGCGCAGAAGTTCTTCGACCTGATCGCGCACGCGGCCTTCGGACGCGGCGCGCGTCCCGCGCCGGCCGCGCCGCTGCCGCCCGCGCTGCCCTACCAGCCGCCCGGCCGCGCCGCGCCGTGGCGTGCGGACGCGCCGGCGGCGCTGCTGGTGTTCTACCGCGCCCACCTGTTGGCCGGCAACACGGCCGTGTTCGACGCCGTGCTGGAGGCGCTGCAGGCGGCCGGCCTGAACGCGCTGGCGCTGGCCGTCGATTCGCTCAAGACGCCGGCCAGCCACGCCATGCTGCAGGCGCTGGCGCGCGAACACGAAGTGGCGGTGGTCCTGAACGCCACCAGCTTCGCCGTGTCCGCGCTCGACGGCGGCGATGGCGACGGTGATGATGATGGCGGCCGGGAAGCGCAGGCGCTGGCCGGCGACGCGCCGGTGCTGCAGCTGATCACGGCGGCCTGCGAGCGCGAGCAGTGGCTGGCCGATCCGCACGGCCTGAGCCCGCGCGACATGGCGATGCAGGTGGTGCTGCCCGAGGTCGACGGCCGCATCGGCACGCGCGCGGTCAGCTTCAAGGGCGCGTTCCGGCGCTGCGCGCGCACCGAGATCGACGTCGTGCGCTACCAGCCGGAGCCGGAACGCATCGCCTTCGTGGCCGAGATGGCGCGCCGCTGGTGCGTCCTGCGCGCCAAGCCGAACGGCGCCAAGCGCGTGGCGCTGGTACTGGCCAACTATCCGAACGACGACGCCCGCCTGGCCAACGGCGTGGGACTCGATACGCCGGCGTCCACCGTGGCGATCCTGGCCGCGCTGCAGGACGTCGGCTATGCGACGGGCGCCCTGCCCGCCGATGGCGACGCCCTGATGGCGCAGCTGGTGCGCGGCGTGACCAACGACCTGGACGCCAACGACGCCCGTCCCGCCTACCAGAGCCTGTCGATGGACGACTACCTGGCGGACTTCGGCGCCCTGCCCGCCGCCAGCCGGGATGCGGTGAACGCCCTGTGGGGCGAACCGCAGGACGATCCGCTGGTGCGCCAGGGTCGCTTCATGGTGTCCGGCCGGCGCTACGGCAACGTGTTCGTCGGCAACCAGCCGGCGCGCGGGCGCGACCTCGACCTGGTCGCCACCTACCACGACGCCGACCTGGTCCCGCCGCACAACTACCTGGCCTTCTATTTCTGGCTGCGGCGCGCGTTCCGGGTCGACGCGGTGGTCCACGTGGGCAAGCACGGCAACCTCGAATGGTTGCCGGGCAAGAGCGTGGCGCTGGGCGCGGCCTGCTGGCCCGACGCCATCCTCGGTCCGCTGCCGCACCTGTACCCGTTCATCGTCAACGATCCCGGCGAGGGCAGCCAGGCCAAGCGCCGCACCCAGGCCGTGATCGTCGACCACCTGATGCCGCCCATGACCCGCGCCGAGACCTACGGCCCGCTGCAGGCGCTGGAGCGCCGCATGGACGAGTACTACGAGGCGCTGTCGCTGGACCCGCGCCGCGCGAAGCTGTTGCGCGCCGAGATCCTGGAGCGCATCCTGAAGGAAGAACTGCACCGGGAGCTGGGTTTCGCCCGCCCCGCCGACGAGGCGGCCCGCGACGCGCTGCTCACGCGGCTCGACGCCTACCTCTGCGAGATCAAGGAATCGCAGATCCGCGACGGCCTGCACGTGCTGGGCAGCTCGCCCGCAGGACGCCAGCGCGTCGACACGCTGGTGGCGCTGGCGCGCTTCCCCGCCGGCAAAGACGCGGGACAGGACAGCCTGCTCGTGGCGCTGGCGCGCGACCTGGGCCTGGACGGTTTCTCGCCGCTGGACCCGGACTGGTCGGCCCCCTGGCACGGCCCGCGGCCCGCGCCGCTGCTGGCGCTGGGCGACGAGGCCTGGCGCCACGCCGGCCATACGCGCGAGCGGCTGGAACTGCTGGCGGCGCGGCTGGTCGGCGCGGCCCTGGACGATGCCGCCGTCCCGGACGCCGCCGCCTGGCCGCACGCGGCGCCGGTGCTGCGGCGCGTGCAGCGCACGCTGCGCCCGCGCCTGGATGCCTGCGGCCCCAACGAGATGGCGCAACTGCTGCGCGGCCTGGACGGCAGGTTCGTGCCGGCCGGTCCCAGCGGCGCGCCCTCGCGCGGCCGGCCCGACGTCCTGCCGACCGGGCGCAACTTCTACGCCGTCGACACGCGCGCCGTGCCGACGTCCACCGCGTATGCGATGGGAGCGGCCGCGGCCGACCGCGTCGTCGAGCGCCACGTGCAGGACCACGGCAGTTTTCCGGTGTCCGTCGGCCTGTCGGTCTGGGGCACCAGCACCATGCGCACCGGCGGCGAGGACATCGCGCAAGCCTTCGCCCTGCTGGGCGTGCGGCCGAAGTGGGCGCCGGGCAGCACCCGCGTGGTCGACATCGAGGTGCTGCCGATGGCGATCAAGCGGCGGCCCCGGGTCGACGTGACGCTGCGCGTGTCCGGCTTCTTCCGCGACGCCTTCCCGAACGTGATCGACCTGTTCGACACGGCGGTGCGCGCCGTGGCCGCGGTTCCGGAAGAGGACGAGCCCGACGAGATCAACCCGATCCGCGCGCGGGTGCGGCGCGAGGCGGCCGCGGCGCAGGCGCGCGGCCTGGCCGCCTCGGCCGCCGAGCGCCAGGCGACGTGGCGCGTGTTCGGCCCGCGCCCGGGCGGCTACGGCGCCGGCCTGCAGGAACTGATCGCCGGCGGCGCCTGGCACGACGGCGCCGACCTGGCGCAGGCCTACCTGCGCGCCGGCGCCTGGGCCTACGGACAGGACGAGCACGGCGCGGCGGCGCGCGACACCTTCGAGCAGCGCCTGGCCGGCATCGAGGCCGTACTGCACAACCAGGACAACCGCGAGCACGACATCCTCGACTCCGACGACTATTACCAGTTCCAGGGCGGCATGGCGGCGGCGGTGGTACAGCTGGCCGGCGCGCCGCCCGCCCTGTACCACGGCGACTTCAGCGTGCCCGGCGCCCCGCGCATCCGCACGCTGGGCGAGGAAGTGGCGCGCGTGGTGCGCTCGCGCGCGGTGAATCCCAAATGGCTGGACGGCGTGAAGCGCCATGGCTACAAGGGCGCGGCCGAGATCGCCGCCACGGTCGACTACCTGTTCGCGTTCGACGCCACCACGGGCGTGGTCGACGACCACCAGTACGCGCTGGTGGCGGACGCCTACCTGCACGATGACGCCACCCGCGCGTTCCTGCAGCGCCACAACCCGCTGGCCCTGCGCGGCGTGGCCGAACGCCTGCTGGAAGCCATGCAGCGCGGCCTGTGGGCCGAACCGGGCGCGCACCGCGAACGCATCGAGGAACACCTGCTGGCGCTCGAGCACCATCTGGAAACCATGGAAGACGCACCAGGAGACACGCCTTGACTACGCTACCGTCCGCGACGCACGCGATCTTTCCCTTTACCGCGCTGGTCGGCCAGGCCGCCCTGCAGCGCGCGCTGCTGCTGGCGGCCGTCGATCCCGGCATCGGCGGCGTCCTGATCAGCGGACCGCGCGGCACGGCCAAGTCGACGGCGGCGCGCGCGCTGGCCGCGCTGCTGCCGCGCGCCATGCTGGCCGACCGGGTCGACCATCCCGCGCCGTTCGTGACCCTGCCGCTGACGGCCAGCCTGGAACAGCTGGTGGGCACGCTGAACGTCGAGGATGCGCTGCGCGACGGCCAGGTGCGCCTGGCGCCGGGCCTGGTGGCGCGCGCCCACGGCGGCGTGCTGTACGTGGACGAGGTCAACCTGCTGGCGGACGCGCTGGTCGACGCCCTGCTCGACGTCGCCGCCAGCGGCGTCAACATCGTCGAGCGCGACGGCATCTCGCAGCAGCACGCCGCGCGCTTCGTGCTGGTCGGCACCATGAATGCGGAAGAAGGCGACCTGCGGCCGCAGCTACTGGACCGCTTCGGCCTGTCGGTGGCGCTGGACAATCCGCACGACCCGGCCCAGCGTCTCGCCATCCTGCGCGCGCGCCTGGCGTTCGACGAAGACCCGCAGGCGCTGGCCGCCCGGCACGCGCCGGCGCTGGCCGGCCTTGGCGCGCGGGTGGCGCGCGCCCGTGCCGCCCTGCCCGCGCTGGCCTGGACCGACGCGGTGCTGGCGCATGCGGCGCACAAGGCGCTGGAGGCCGGCGTGGACGGCGTGCGCGCCGACCTGGTGATGCTGCGCGCCGCGCGCGCGCTGGCGGCGCTGGAGGAACGCGCCGAGGTGACGCCGGCCGACGTCGATGCGGTGGCCGAACTGGCGCTGGCGCACCGCCGCGGCGGGCAGGCCGCGCCGCCGCGCCACGCACCATCCCCCGCACCGCCCTCCCCAGCGCCGCCCGAACGCCCGGCCGAGCGCCCGGCCGACCCAGCGCACGGCGACGCATCCGGCGCCCGCCAGGAAGCGGACGGCGACTGGGGCGCCCTGCCGCCCCAGCCGGTCGCCACGACCCGCGTCGCGTCCACGGGGCCCCGGCCCCCAAAAAAGGCCTGAGCCACCCCGGCGGACCTGCCCGCGCGGGGGCAGGCGGACGGCGGTGGCGCGCATCCAGGGCGTTCCCCGCGGCGCCGGCCGGGCGCCTGGCGCCGCACGCGCCGGCATCCGGCGCGGCCATCGCCTGGGTCAAGACACTGCAGGCGAAGGGACCGGGGCCGCTGCGGCGCGAACACCTGCGCCGCCAGCCGCTGCCGGCCGCGGTGCCGCCGCTGCACCTGATCCTGCTGGACACCTCGGGGTCGATGCGCAAGGGAGGACGCCTGGCGCTGGCGAAGGGCTACGCGGCGCGCCTGGTCGAACAGGCCGCGCGCGCGGGCGAGGACGCGGGACTCCTGTCGTTCGGCGGTGCCGGGGTCGAACTGGTGCTGCCGCCCGGCCGGGCGCGCAGCGCCGGCGCGGTACGGGTGCGGCTGTGCGGCGGCGGCGGCGGCACGCCGCTGGCGCAGGCATTGGAGATGGCCGCACGCCTGCTGGAAGACGCGTCGCGGCGCGGCGGGCGCGACGCGACGCTGTGGCTGTTGACCGACGGCCGCACGCTGGAGCAGCCGCCGGCGCCGGGCGGCGCCGGACACGTCGTCATCGTCGACTTCGACCATCCGGCGCGCCCGGTCGGCCGCTGCGCGGCCTGGGCCCGGCACTGGGGCGCAGAGCATCGCCCGGCGCCCTGGCCGGCCAGGTGACTCAGGCGCGATACAGGCGTTTCTGGACGAAGGTCTCGCTGGCCGCGCGCAGGGACTTGGCCGCCGCCAGCACCGCCAGGTCGATCAGCGGCTCGGCGATCACCACCGACATGTAGGCCAGGCCGAACGAACCGATCCCGGCGAGGTTGACCGCGCCGAAGCCCTTGCCGTACAGGGCCCAGAACGCGACCCAGGCGACGATGCCGCCCTGGTAGGCCAGCGACAGCTTCAGCGTCTGCGCATAGCTCAGGTCGACGTAGGCGGTCCGCGCCGGGATCACGCGCCTGGCCAGCGCTGCCATGACGAACAGCGGCGCCAGCAGGGTCGTCACGTTCATCCCGTACTGCGGAATGTCGATGGGTTCGAAGAACACGCCCTGGACCAGCAGGCCGAGGGCCAGGCCGATGGCGGCCGGCGCCAGGCCGAACAGCAGGAACAGCGTGGTGCCCAGGATCAGGTGGACTTCCGACACGCCGACCGGATGGTGATACAGCACTTCGAACGAGCCAAATACCAGGACCGCCGCGATCAGGCTGCGCACGGCCAGGGCGGTGATGCCGTATTCGCGCACCGCGTCGACGGATGCCTTGACGGTATAGCCTGCGGCCGCGGTGGCGGTGGCATAGCTGAGGACGATTTTTGCGCCGTCGACGACGCCGGGTTCAATATGCATGATGGACCTTGATGGTTGGAGGATGATTGGTGTTGCGATCGGCTGGCAGTGCCAGGCTTGTCTTTTAAAAAACCATAACATGAAACTTGCGGCACCGGACGGCGCCGGCGGCGCTTGCTGCGTCAGCCTCCTTTCTCCAGCGGCCTGGCGGGCTGCACGCCGCGGCGGCGCGCGGCGGGACGTGCGGGCGCCAGCAGGCGCCAGACCGGGCGCAGCGGCGCCAGACTCGGGAACGGCACGTAGTGCATCACGATGCCGCTGGCGAACCACGCCAGGAACAGCAGCGCCAGGCCGATCCCGAGCCATTTGCTCAGGAAGATCAGCGCCTTCTTCATGCGCGCCTCAGAAGCTGGCGCGGGCCGTCAGCTGGGCGGTGCGCGGCGCGCCCAGCAGCCAACGCACGCCGCCGCTGCCGGACAGGGCGTAGTCGCGGTCCGCCAGGTTCTTCACCGCCAGCGTGAACGCCAGCGCCGGCGACCAGCGCCAGCCCAGCGACGCGTCCAGCACGGTGTAGGCCGGCAGGCTGGCCGTGTTCGCCGCGTTCGACTGGCGCAGGCCGACGTGGCGCGCGCCCACGCCGGCGTCCCACCGCGGCAGGAAGCGGTAGTGCGTCCACAGGCTGGCGGTCCGCTCGGGCACGCCGGCCGGCGTGTTGCCGTCGCGCGAAACCGGCCGCCCGCCGACGACCTCCTTGAAGTCGTCGTAGCGGGCGCGCAGCACGGCCGCATTCGCATCGATGGTCCAGCCGCGCAGCGGCTCGGCGCCGAAGGCGACTTCGAGGCCGGTCGAGGACTGCTGGCCGACCTGCCGGGCCACGCCCGGATTGTCCGGATCGCGCGACAGCAGGTTGCGCTTCTCGATGCGGTAGGCGGCCACCGTCCATTCGCCGTGCAGCGCCGGCACGTCGCCCTTGGCGCCGAACTCCAGCTGGCGCCCGCGGGTCAGGTCGAAACTCACGGCGCCGTTCGGCAGCGACAGCGCGCCGCTGAGCGGATCGGTCGCGGTGCCGAACTGGCCGTACAGCGACAGGTGCGCGGCGGGCGCCCACACCGCGCCCAGGCGTCCGGTGACCGGCGCATAGTCCTTGCCCAGGGCGACGCCGGTACGCAGGTCGGCGTTGTCGAAGTCCATGGCGTCGCGGCGCAGGCCGGCCACCAGTTTCCAGCGCTGCGCGATGTCGAGCATGTCTTCCACGAACAGCGCCCGGGTTTCCAGCACGGCGCGCCGGCCCGGCAGCGTGGGCACCGGGCTGGTGAAGCGGCCCGGCACGACGTCGTACGGATCGACCTTGCTGGCGCCGCCGTACGGCGCATTGCTGCTGTGCAGGAGGCGGGTGCGGTACCACTCGACGCCGGCCACCAGCCGGTTGGCGCGGCCGGCGAGACGGCCGTCGACGACGGCGTCGAAGCGGTCGCCCGCCTGCTCCTGGTCGTGCAGGATTTCCAGGTAGTCGCCGCGGTCGACGCGCGTGCCGGCCGCGTCGAAGGCATAGGTTTCCGCATTGCGCCAGTGGCGCTTGCTGGTGAGGTAGTAGCTCTCGTTGCGCAGGCGCACGCCGGGCGCGGCCTGGTAATCCAGGCGGATGCGGCCGATGCGGTCGTCGTAGCGGATGAGCGCGTCGTCGACGTTGAAGCTGGTGCGGCGCAGGGCCGGGTCCAGGCGGCCGCCCCGCAGCGGCGTGCCGTAGTAGCGCGCGTCGTCGTTATGCCCGGCATCCAGCGACACGGTCGCCGTCAGGTCCGGGTTCACGCGCCAGGCCAGCGCGGCGGACAGGTTGCGGCGGTCGTAGCCGTCGTCGCGCCGGTAGCCGTCGCTCTTGTCGGCGTCCGCATATACCGAAACCGCCACGCGCTCGCCCAGCGGCCCGCTGGCGCCGATGCCGCCCTGCACGGTGCCGAACGAGCCCGCGCCCAGGAACGCTTCGCCCCGGGTGCGGTCGAAGCGCGGCTTGCGGATGACGTAGTTGATGGCGGCGCCGATCGCGCCGTCGCCGTACAGCACCGATGCCGGCCCGCGCAACACTTCCACGGATGCCAGCGGCCAGGTGGAGAACGGATAGGTGATCGTGCCGGCGGCCACCACCAGGCGGGTGCCGTCGACCAGCTGGGCCACCGAATTGTGGCCACCGAAGCCGCGCGCGGACAGGCTGGTGCCGCCGTTGCCCGGCGCCGGCGCCTCGCTGACGCCGGGCATGCGGACGGCGACGTCCTGCGCCCGCGTCAGGCTGCGCTCGGCGATGTCGGCGCTTCCCAGTGCGCTGACGCTGGCCGGCGTCGCGCGCGCGCTCAGGCCCAGCCGCGAGCCGGTGCCATTGCGCGCATCCAGCGCCAGGCCGGCGGCCGGCGCCTGGCGCGACTCGATGATTTCCACCGTGTTCGGAACCTGCTCCTGGGCCATGCCGTCGGCACAGGCGGCCAGCGTCAGGGAACCAACGGCCCAAGCCGCCTTTTGCATGCGATCGTTCATTCCATCCCTTGGAATCGTTGGCGGCGATCGATGCTTCCCGCGGACGCAGTGCGCGCACGCGCCGGCGAGGCGATGCGGCATGCACGACCGGCACGGCCCTGCATGCGGTGCCGTTGCGAGGATGGGAAAGACAGCGAACGCCAACAGGCAGGACCACACCCCGGGTCTTGCGCAATCGTCGTGAACGGCCGGTCTTCTGGCTCGCCGTCTTCCGCCCCGGTTCCTGCCTTCCCGCGCATGGCGCAGTGGCGGTCGAACCGGATTGTCAGGCTTACAGCAGCGGGGGCTGCGCTGGAATGGCGGGGATGGATATCCCGCGCGTCACCAGCTTCCCGTTTCACCCCGCCATCGGTCGATGGCAGGACACCGTTCACACTAGGCGGGGATTCTACAGCGAAGCGCGTGGGCTTGTCACTTCATCCAGCCCGGCCCGCAGCGGCGTTGAAGCGGCGCCGGCAGGCGCTGGGCGTGGGTCCGGCCTGGCGCTGGAAGCGCGCGCGGAGACAGCGGGAACGGGAACCTCGAGTCTCTGCGACATGCACGCCGTCCCCGCGCAGGCGCGGGCCCGGGGTCAGCCTTTCGCCGGCGCCGCGCCGTCCTGCCCCTGCCCCTGCCCCTGCCCCTGCCCCTGCCCCTGCCGCTGTCCCTGCTCGTCCCTCCAGCCGCCGCCGAGCGCCTTGTACAGGGACACGGTCGCCTGCAGGCGCTTCAGCTTCAGCAGCCCCAGGTCGTTGCGCACGTCCGACAGCGCGCGCTGCGTGTCGAGCACCGTCATCAAGTCCTCGGCGCCCGACTTGTAGCGGATTTCCGAGAGGTCGTACGCCTTGCGCGCCTGCTCCCACTCGGCCGTCTTCAGGTGCTGCTGCTCGTCCAGGCTGCGGATCTGGCCCAGCGCCGATTCCACTTCCGACAGGGCGGCGATCACGGTCGCGCGGTACGCCTGGACCAGCTCCTGCTTGCGGGCGATGGCGAGGTCGCGCTCGCGCTTGAGCCGGCCGCCGTCGAAGATCGGGGCCATCAGCGAGGTGCTGACGTTCGCCACCAGGTTCGGCGCGTTCAGCAGCGACAGCAGGGCGCTGCTCTGCGTGCCCATCGACCCGGTCAGGCTGATGCTGGGGAACAGGTTGGCCCGCGCGACGGCGACGTCGGCATCGGCGGCGGCCAGGCTGGCCTCGGCGCGGCGGATGTCCGGCCGGCGCGCCAGCAGTTCGGACGGCAGGCCCGGCGAGACCTCGGGCAAGGTGATCGTGTCCAGTCCCTGCCGGCCGATGGAGAACGTCTGCGGCGCCTTGCCGAGCAGGATCGCCAGCGCCGACTGCGCCTCGCGCTCCTGCTGCGTCAGGTCCGGAATGTCCGACTTCAGCTGCGCCACGGCGGAACGCTGGCGCGCCAGGTCCAGCGGCGACGCTGCGCCCACGCTCTTTTGCACCTCCACCAGTTTCAGGACATGCTCGGCATTCGCCACGTTCTCGCGCGCGACGGCGAGCCGGTCGTGCAGCGACAGCACCTGCAGGTAGGTCGAGACGATGGCGCTGGTGACCGTCAACGCCACGGTCTGGCGGTCGAAGCGGTTGGCCTCGAGCGACGCTTGCGCGGACGCCGCGCTCGCCTTGTTCTTGCCCCAGAAATCGACTTCGTAGGACACCTGCAAGGCCGTGCTGGAATAGGTGCTGCCGCTGCCGCTGCCGAGCGGCACCGAGCGGCTGGCGTCGCTGTACAGGTTCGCCGTGGGCAGCAGCGCCACGCCGGCGATCCGCGCCACGGCCTCGGCCTGCCGCACGCGCGCGAGCGCGCCCGCCAGTTCCAGGTTGCTGGACTGGCCTTCGTCGACCAGGCGCGTCAGTTCCGCGCTGCCGAAGCGCTGCCACCAATGCCTGTCGGGCCACTCATGGTGGTTCGCCGCGCCGGCCAGGGTCCAGCCGGCCGGCACGTCGACCTTGGGCAGCGGCTCCGCGACCGGGCCATGGCTGGCGCAGCCCGCCAGCACGGCGCAGGCCAGGGCGGACAGGAGCAAGGAGGCCGCCGGTTTCGGGGTGCGATGCGTCATGGCCATGCTTCAGGACCCCGATGCCGCGGGCGGCTTCGCTGCGGCGGCCGGCACTGTTGGTGCAGCCGGCGCGGCCGGCGCCAGCAAGGCGGCGGGCACCGGCCCGACCAGCACCCTGTCGCCCGCGGCCAGTCCGGACAGCACCTGCACCTGCTGCTCGGTGCGCAGGCCGATCTTCACCTTGCGGGCGTCGACGTGGAAACTTGCGTCGACCACGTTGACGTCGACCAGGCCATCCTCGTCCGGCGCGCCCAGGCTGCCGGCCGGCAGCAGCAGCGCATCGCGCGCCTGCGCGACGACGAACTGCACCTGCGCGCTCATGCCGCTCATCAGTTCGCGCTCCGGATTGCGGACCTCGAACAGGACGATGTAGAAGGCCTGCTTGCCCTGCTCGCCCGTGCCCTCGGCCGGGACGGGAATCACCTGGCGCAGCTTGCCCGACCAGCGCTTGCCGGGATAGCCGGGGGTCGTGAAGCTGGCCGCCATGCCGGGTCGCAGGCGCGTCACGTCGGTTTCCGCCACGCGCGCCGCCACCGTCAGGTCCGACAGGTCGGCAATCCGCAGCAGCGGCGCGGCCTGGGCGGCGGCGACCACCTGTCCGGGACGCACGGCCAGCGACACGACGGTGCCGGCGATCGGCGCGCGCACCACCGTCTTCTGGCGCGCTTCCTCGTCGATCTTCGACGTCGCCTCGAGTTCGTGGATCTGCGCCGCGATCGCATCGACGCGCGCGCTGGCCGACGATGCGCTCATCCGCGCCGACTCGAACGCTTCCTCGCGCGTCGCGTTCTGCGCTTTCAGCTGGGTCTGGCGCTTGAACTGGAGCTGGGCAAATTCGAGCTGCGCGCGCTGGTCGGCCAGGTCCGCCTGCAGGCGGGCCATCTGGGCGCGGGCGCTCTCGGCCTTGGCGGGTTGCCGGGCCGGGGCGATGTCGACCAGGGCCGCGTCGGCCTGCACCGTGTCGCCGATGGCGACCAGCACCTCCTTCACCTGGCCGCCGATCTGGGCATAGGCGTCGGCCCATTTGTGCAGCTGGAGCTTGCCGGCCGCCTCGACCGTCTGCCGGATGTCGCCGCGGCGCACGGTGACGGTGTCGAGCTTGACGGGCACGGCTGTGGCGGGCGCTACGGCCGGCGCGGGCCCGGCCGCTTGCGCCAGTACGGGGCCGGCGACCAGGGCGGCCGCCAGGGACAGCAGGGCGGCCGCCGCGCGGAGGGCGCGCCCGGGCTGGGGGGAGATTCTGTCTTGGCGATCGGCAGACATGGGGGCGACGTCAAAAATAGGGCGAGTATACACAGATACGTCGGAGTCGGTCCTGGGCAGTCAGACCACGGCAGCATCGAACGCCCCGGGCCGCCGCGCCAGCAACTGCGACAGCCGTTGCAGGCCCGCCCGCAAGCGCGCGCGATCCTGGACGCTGCCCAGCGAGATCCGGATGGCGTTCGCGGCGCCGGCGCCGGTGGCGAACGCCTCCGCCGGCGTGACCGCGATGCCCTCGCGGTCGGCCGCAAGCGCCAGCTGCGTGGCGTTCCAGTACGCCGGCAACGCAAGCCATACATGCAGGCCGTCGCCGGCGCCGTCGTAGCGCCCCGCCAGGATGTCGCGCGCCATCCGGTGGCGCAGGCGCGCCTCGTCGCGCACGCCTGCCATCAGGCCGGCGGCCGAACCGTCGAGGATCCACTGCGTGGCCAGCGCGGCCGTCAAGGGCGCGGCCATCAGCGCGAATGCCCGCAGCGCCACCAGGAAGCGTTCGCGTTCCTGCGGGTCGCGCACGAGCACGAAGGCGACCCGCAAGCCGGGCGTCAGGCATTTCGACAGGGTCGAAATGTAGTACACCCGTTCCGGGGCGAAGGCGGCGATGGGCGGCGGCGGGGCATCGGCCAGGAGCCAGTAGGGATCGTCTTCGACGATGCGTACCCTGCAGCGCCGCGCGATGCCGGCGATCTCCCTGCGCCGGCGTTCCGGCATGGTGATCGTCGTCGGGTTCTGCAAGGTCGGATTCAGGTAGACCAGCCCGGGCCGGTGGCGGCGGCACGCTTCCTCCAGCATCCCGGGCATCATCCCGTCCCGGTCCGTTTCCACCGCAACCACGTGCCGGCCGAACTGGGTCGCCGCGGCGCGCAGGCCGGGATAACTCATCGGCTCCGCCAGGATGACATCGCCGGGCGCCGTCAGCGCCAGGATCAGGGCGGCGATCGCCGCCTGCGCCCCCGGAGCGACGAGCACCTCCCGGGCATCCGGCT